>JAEUNS010000412.1 GCA_016790005.1 Zoogloeaceae bacterium | reverse complement strand
TTTCCGTTGGCGTGGTCGCGCCGGCCACCGCATCTTCGACCGCCGCAATGATGGCGCTCAAGGTCCTGGCGCAGATGGCCTCGCCGATCGCCTGCTTGGAATCGAAGAATTTGTAGATATAAGCCTTGGAAAAGCCGATCGACTTGGCCAGATCGGAGACTGTGGTTTTCTCGTAGCCGTAGTGGCTGAAGTGCTCTCCAGCCGCCTCGACGATCTGATCGCGAACATTGTGGTCGGCAGGACCGCGTGACTGGGGGGAAGTTTC
This sequence comes from Zoogloeaceae bacterium, assembly GCA_016790005.1. Classification (GTDB taxonomy): domain Bacteria; phylum Pseudomonadota; class Gammaproteobacteria; order Burkholderiales; family Rhodocyclaceae; genus UBA2357. The sequence continues at coordinate 3,167 of JAEUNS010000412.1, read as the reverse complement.
GATTTCACTCATGAAGAAAACAATACCTCGTATGCGACAGCTTGACAACATGTGACCGTTATGGATTTTAGTCAATTTAACATTCAACTTCCCGAAGGACTCTCATGCCAGCCCATCCCCGCTTTCTTGCTCTCATTCTAAGCGTCGGCCCCCCGAGGCTGCCCTCTCGTCAACCTTCGATGCTCCGCTGCTGACCCAATACGTCTCCCTGGCCCTCGAACAGAACCTGGACACCGCGCCAGCGGCAGCACGTGTCGTTCAGCTCGACCGCCCGTTGTGGCCGATCAGGCCGCTGACTTGATCACCATGCCCGAATGACTGTTGGAGGAAAACGTGCCGGCCGATCACGTTCAGCGGCAGAAGCCACCGGCTACGTATGCACTTTTTGTCTATACGATCACCGGCATCCCGCTGAGTCAGGACAAACTGTTCCGCTCAACAACCAAACAAACTGAGACTGTTACGCCATTCGCCCCGGTGGTCTACTAACGATCACTGCCCCGTGCACCGCCAATCAGGCACGGTGCGGGTTGCAGCGGGGAAACACTCATGCAAACGCCAACCACCCGGGCACAGGGTGCCCGCGTCGAGTTCTACCGCAAGACCGGCAAGATTCACCCGCGCTCGGTCAGCGGCCGTTACGACAGCCTGCGCTGGGCCATGGTCTGGATCACCCAGATCGTGTTCTATGGCACCTGCTGGCTGAGTTGGGACGGCCGCCAAGCCGTGCTGTTCGACATCGCGGAGCGCAAGTTCTACCTGTTCGGCCTGGTGCTGTGGCCGCAGGACGCGATGCTGCTGGCGTTGCTGCTGATGATCTCGGCCACCGCACTGTTTCTCGTCACCGCCGTGGCCGGGCGCCTGTTCTGCGGCTTCGCCTGTCCGCAAACGGTCTATACCGCGATCTTCCGCTGGGTGGAAGAGCGGGTGGAGGGCGATCACATCGCCCGCATGCGCCTCGACCAAGCGCCGCTCGGACTGCGCAAGATTGCGCTGAAGGGCACCAAGCATGCGATCTGGCTGGCGATCGCGCTGTGGACCGGGATCACCTTCGTCGGCTATTTCACCCCGATCAGCGAGCTGCTGTGGAATCTCGGCCCAGGCGAGCTCGGCCCGTGGGAGGGTTTCTGGGTGTTCTTCTACGCCGCCTTCGCCTACCTGCAGGCAGGCTTTGCACGCGAGATGGTGTGCGCCCACATGTGCCCCTATTCGCGCTTCCAGGGTGTGATGTTCGATCGCGACACCGTCACCGTAAGCTACGACAGCGCGCGCGGCGAACCACGTAAACTGCGCAGTCAAGCCGCCTCGCGCTCTACATCCGCGGCCACCGCCTCGCTGATCCAGAACACCGCCAGCCCACGCGGCGACTGTGTCGATTGCAGCCTGTGCGTGCAAGTGTGCCCGACCGGCATCGACATCCGCGACGGCCTGCAGCATCAGTGCATCGATTGCGGCCTGTGCATCGACGCCTGTGACGAGGTGATGATCCGCGTCGCACGCCCCACAGGCCTGATCCGCTTTGCCTCCGAGCGCGAGCTTGCTGCGCCAGCCGCCTCGTCGGCTTCCACCTCCCCCATCCTCGCCGGCCTGCTGCGCCCACGCGCGATGGTCTATGTCGGCTTTCTGGCAGCATTCACCGTGACCGGCATCTGGCTGGTCGCCGAACGCATCCCGCTACAGGTCGACGTGCTTCGCGACCGCAACGCGCTGTTGCGCGAGGCGACCGACGGAAGCATCGAGAACACCTACACCCTGAAGCTGGTAAACATGCTGGAAGCGCCCCGCGCCTTCCGCATCCGCGTCGAGGGTCCGGCCGGAGCCCGCATCGTCGGCGCTGACACCATCCAGGTGGCCAGTGGCAGCGTTCTGCCGGTGCCGATGACGGTGGCCGCCGACCCTGTCGCGGGCCTCTCCGGCGCGCAGGAGATCCGCTTCCATGTCGAGGCCGCCGACGGCCCGCCGACTGCGATCACCGAGCGCAGCGCCTTCCTGCTGCCCTGATCCGGGCCCGACTCCACGGAGACGAAACAAGCCATGTACGAACAAAGGAGCCGATCAACGCCTGGGCGACGAGCGTGACCTGCTGGCCCGCCGCTTTACCAGAACGCGCTCACGACAAGATGGACACCCGAAAGCCCGAGCGCCGTAACCGCAAAGGCATAGAAGACCCGGTCCGGAATATGACGCAGGAGGCGCAAGCCCATCCACACGCCCACCGGCACCAGCGGCGCCAGAAACAGTGAAACCAGCAAGGTGTCCTTCGAGAACAAGCCAAGTCCGACGTAGAACGGCAGCTTGGCCGCATTGATCACGGCAAAGAAATACACCGTGCTGGCCACGAACACTTCACGTGGCAAACCTCGACCCAGCAGATACGCCAGCACGGGCGGTCCGCCCGCATGCGCCAGCGTGCTGGTCAGCCCCGAGACCGCTCCGGCCAGACGCGCCCAGCCCGGCGATACCGGATACTCGGCGGCCTGCCTGGCTTGCCTGCGAATGATTCGGTCGGCGGCAAACGCAACCGCGATCAGGCCTACGAAGCCCTTGAGAACCTGATCCGACATCATGCCGAACAGCATGGTGCCAGCCGCGATACCGACCAGTGCCGCCGGCACCAGCTGCTTCAGGTCCGGCATCGAGCACTTGCCGCGCCAGGCGCGCATCCCGACCAGGTCCATGAGCACGAGAATCGGCAGCATCACCGCCACCGCATCGCGCGGCGAGATCCAGATCGCCATCAGCGGCACGGCCAACCCGCCCAGCGCCCCGCCAAGGCCCGATTTCGAAATGCCGGTGATCAGCACCGCAAACGCGGTCACCAGCCAGGCCCCTGCTTCGAGCTCCATCAAGGGCCCGAGCTAGGCCCGGACCGCGGACACCGCAGCCCGTAGTGCCAGCAGATAGCTGTCGGCGCCGAATCCGCAGATCTGCCCCTTCACGATCTCGCCAAAAACCGACACATGCCGAAACGGCTCGCGCGCGTGGATGTTGGACATGTGCAGCTCGACGATCGGGCAGGTCAGGATCGCCAGCGCATCGCGAATACCGTAGCTATAGTGAGTCCAGGCACCGGCGTTGATCAGCACCGCGTCAACCTTATCAACGAAGCCCTGGTGGATGCGCTCGCACATTGCGCCCTCGCAATTGGTCTGGAAGCTCTCGACCTC
>JAEUNS010000377.1 GCA_016790005.1 Zoogloeaceae bacterium | reverse complement strand
CCCACCGCGCTGGTGTTGCGCGAGGCGCGCGCGCTGGGGCTCACCAATTTCAGCGTGATGTGCAATCACGTGCTCACGCCCGTGGCGATGCGCGCCATCATGGCCAGCCCGGCCACCGCCGCGGCGGTGAAGCTCGACGGTTTCATCGGCCCTGCACATGTGTCGACGGTGATCGGCAGCCGCCCCTATGACTTCGTCGCGTCCGAATACCGCAAGCCGGTGGTGATCGCCGGCTTCGAGCCGCTCGATGTGATGCAGGCGGTGCGCATGCTGATCCGCCAGACCAACGAAGGCCGCGCCGAGGTCGAGAACGAATTCACCCGCGCGGTGACCCCTGACGGCAATCGCAAGGCCCAGGCACTGGTCGATGAAGTATTCACGCTGCGCGAACAGTTCGAATGGCGCGGCCTGGGCACGATGGCGCACTCGGCCCTGCGCATCCGCGACGACTTCGCCGCCTGGGATGCCGAGGTGAAATACGGCCTGCACTACCACAGCGTGCCCGACCACAAATCCTGCGACTGCGGCGACATACTCCGCGGCGTCAAACGCCCCATCGACTGCAAGCTCTTCGGCACCGTATGCACACCGGAAACGCCGATGGGCTCATGCATGGTGTCGTCCGAAGGGGCCTGCGCCGCACACTACACCCACGCTCGCTTTCGCGACGCCCCGATTGCTGTGAGCGCATGAGCACGAAAAAGGACTACATCCGCCCGCTCGAGCTGAAGCACGGCCGGGTCGATCTCAACCACGGCGCCGGCGGTCGCGCGATGGTGCAGCTGATTGACGAGCTGTTTGCCCGCGCACTCGCCAACGAATACCTCGGCCAGGGCAACGACGGCGCGGTGCTACCGGCCCTCGCGCCCGGCGAGCGCCTGGTGATGGCCACCGATGCCCATGTCGTCACCCCGCTGTTCTACCCTGGCGGCGACATCGGCAGCCTGTCGGTGCATGGCACGATCAACGACGTGGCGGTGATGGGCGCGCGCCCGCTCTACCTGGCGGCGAGTTTCATCCTCGAAGAAGGCTTTGCGCTGGCCGATCTGGCACGCATCGTCGCGTCGATGGCGAGCGCGGCACGCGAGGCCGGGGTGCCGGTCGTGACCGGCGACACCAAGGTGGTCGAGCAGGGCAAGGGCGACGGGGTGTTCATCACCACCACGGGGGTAGGTGCGTTGCCGCCCGATCGCAATCCGGGCGGCGCCTGCGCCCGTGCCGGCGATGCGGTGCTGATCTCGGGCACGATGGGCGACCATGGCATGGCGATTCTGGCACAGCGCGAATCGCTGGCCTTCGAGTCCGAGATCACCTCCGACAGCGCCGCCCTGCACGGTCTGATCGCCGCGCTGTTCGACGCGGTGCCAGGGCTACGGGTGCTGCGTGACCCGACCCGCGGCGGGCTAGCGACCACCTTGAACGAGATCGCGCGCCAGTCGGGCGTCGGCATCGAGGTCGACGAGGCGCAGATTCCGGTTCACCCCCAGGTGGCAGCCGCCTGCGAGCTGCTGGGGCTCGATCCGCTGTATCTCGCCAACGAAGGCAAGCTGGTGGTGATCTGCGCGCCCGAAGACACCGATAAGGCGCTGGCCGCGCTGCGGGCGCACCCGCTCGGCGCGCGGGCGACCCGCATCGGCACGGTGGTCGCCGATCCGCATCGTTTCGTGCAGGCGCGCACCCCGCTCGGTGGCCGGCGCATGCTCGACTGGCTCACCGGCGAGCCCCTACCCCGCATCTGCTGAACACACGATGGCCAAACGCCCCGACGCGGTGCGCTCACAGGAAACCCTGCGGCGCCCTCCTGGACGAGGACTTCGAAGTCTTCACCGCCTCCCGCGCCGGCGAGGGCTTGGTGCTGGGCTGCTGACTCGGGATCGCCAGTCGCCAAGATCGGTTAAAACGCGATCGCAATCGCAAAATGCAGCCGCAGATGCTCGTTCTGATGCGCCCACGCAAGGTCCAGCGCGAGCGGCCCCGCCGGGCTGCGCCAGCGCGCGCCAACGCCATAGCCGACGCGCAAGTCGAGTTCGTCGGGTTCGTCTGCAGCATCACCAGCGTCGATGAAGGTGGCCACACCCCACGGATCCCTGAACCATCTGACATACTCTGCGCTGGTGGTTGCAAGATAGCGCCCACCCACCGTCGCAGACCCGTCGAGCACGCCCAGGCTCTCGAAGCGATAGCCACGTACCGTCTGCGAGCCCCCGGTTCGAAACAGAAAGTCCTGCGGAATGCCGTCACGACTGTCAGCGATCGTTGCGCCGAGTTCCGCCCGCAGAATCAGGGTGTCCGAATCACCAATCGGCTGGTAGCGCACGATGCGCCCATAGCTACGAAAGAAATCCTGATCAGACAGCAGCGCATCGGCGCCGCCACCAAATTCGCCATGCAATACATAGCCCCGGCGAGGGTTGAACACATCGTCAACCCTGCGCTGTACCCAGATCCAGTTGGCCGTCAACGCATTGCTGCTCGACTCGACGCCGCCAAGCGGTTCGAGATCTTCGCGTTGGTAGCGCAGGCTGAGGGTCGTCTCGATGTTGCCGCGCACCTTGCTGCGGTTCGCCCCGATCGCGGCTGTCGTGGTCTTGAGATTCTCGATGTCCGTGTTCTCGAGCATCGCCCCCACGCTGTCGCGATGCCCGGCAAGTGCGGGCGGAAAGAAGATATCGCCAAACAACGACTGACTACGCTGTTCCAGGCGCATGCCGGTCGAGAGCTCCCAGCCGCGCCCAAGAAAATTGACATCGCGCCAATTTACATCGGCACGCAAACCGGTATTGCTCGAGTAACCCGCCCCAAGCCCGAGATGTCGGGAATTTGCCTCGGTCACCCGAACCTTGACCGGGACTGCCGCCGCAAGCTCGGGGTTGCGCTCGATATCGACAATCACCGACGCGAGCTGAGGCGCATTCTGCAGCGCCCCCTGAAAGGCCAGAAGCTTGTCCTGGTCGAAGCGATCGCCTTCACGCACGCTCGCATAGCGGGTC
>JAEUNS010000318.1 GCA_016790005.1 Zoogloeaceae bacterium | reverse complement strand
CGAAGTTTTTCATGATGAATCTCCTTGATCGGGTTTGCGCTGAGGCGCTGGCTTGGGGTTTTGGTTCGGACGGTCGATGTTTTGCGCCCGTCTGACCATGAGTCGCAGCCCTGCGAAAATCGGTTCAAGGTTTTTTTGGGTGAGTTTGGATGATCGGCGTCAGACCCTGCGCTTGGGGTCTTTGACCGCGGCGATCGCCTTGCTGAACGGAGGAGTTGTTCAGGCTTCCAGCCGGATCGGTCGATCAAGTCGATAAATAAAAAAATTAAATAGAAAAATACTCAAGAATAGCCAGGCGCAATCATGCTCATTGCTTCAATATCAAACAGATTTTGCTAGTCTTGATGAGCGAGCCGATCAGCCCGCCTGGCCAAGCGGGGAGGGGGCCATCATGACGGCGACTCGAATTGGGTTTCGCGGGTGCAGGGCGTCATTTGCGAAGCTCGGTCAACCTAAGATAGAAAAGGAGAGGGAAATGAGTGGAAACGATCCGAATACGGCCGGCAAGTGTCCGGTTATGCACGGCGGCAACACCTCTGCCAGCAATGCAGCTATGAACTGGTGGCCAAAGGCGCTGAACCTCGACATTCTTCACCAGCACGATACCAAAACCAATCCGATGGGTGAGGGCTTCAACTATCGTGAAGAAGTCAAGAAGCTCGACTTCGCCGCGCTCAAGAAAGACCTGACAGCCCTGATGACCGACAGCCAGGATTGGTGGCCGGCAGACTGGGGGCATTACGGTGGCCTGATGATCCGTCTGTCCTGGCACGCAGCTGGCACCTATCGCATCGCCGATGGCCGTGGCGGTGGTGGCACCGGTAATCAGCGCTTTGCACCACTGAACTCGTGGCCGGACAACGGCAATCTGGACAAGGCGCGGCGACTGCTGTGGCCGATCAAGAAAAAGTACGGCAACAAGGTGAGCTGGGCCGATCTGCTCGTTCTCGCCGGTACGGTCGCGTATGAATCCATGGGTCTCAAGACCTATGGCTTTGGCTTTGGCCGCGAGGACATCTGGCATCCGGAAAAGGATATCTACTGGGGCTCGGAGAAGGAATGGCTGGCTCCCAGCGGCAGTGAAGGCACGCGTTACTCCGGCGAGCGTGACCTGCAGAATCCACTGGCCGCTGTAATGATGGGCCTGATCTACGTGAATCCGGAAGGTGTCGACGGCAAGCCTGACCCGCTCAAGACGGCGCAAGACATGCGCGTCACCTTTGCGCGCATGGCAATGAACGATGAAGAGACGGTGGCGCTTACTGCGGGTGGTCACACGGTGGGCAAGGCGCATGGTAACGGCAGCGCGGCCAACTTGGGTCCGGCGCCGGAAGGCGCTGATCTGGAAGAGCAAGGTCTTGGCTGGATCAACCACAAGACGCGCGGAGTGGGCCGCGACTCCGTCACCAGCGGGCTCGAGGGCGCCTGGACGACGCATCCCACTCAATGGGACAACGGCTACTTCGAGATGTTGTTCAACCATGAATGGGAATTGAACAAGAGCCCTGCGGGCGCGTGGCAGTGGCAGCCGGTCAACATCAAGGATGAGGACATGCCGGTGGATGTCGAAGATCCCGCGATCCGTCGCACGCCGATCATGACCGACGCCGATATGGCGTTGAAGATGGACCCGGAGTATCGCAAGATTTCCGAGCGCTTCCACAAGGATCCGGCTTACCTCGCAGAAGTGTTCTCCCGTGCCTGGTTCAAGCTCACGCACCGCGACATGGGTCCCAAGGCGCGCTACGTAGGGCCCGACGTGCCGGCCGAAGACCTGATCTGGCAGGATCCGGTCCCCGCCGGCAACAAGAGCTTCGATGTTGCCGCGGTGAAGGCCCGGATCGCAGCCAGTGGGCTTTCGGTCAGCGAGTTGGTGAGCACCGCCTGGGATAGCGCCCGCACCTTCCGTGGCTCGGACTATCGCGGCGGTGCCAACGGCGCGCGTATCCGCCTTGCTCCGCAGAAGGATTGGTTGGGCAACGAGCCGGCACGCCTGGCCAAGGTTTTGGCGGTGCATGAAAAGATCGCGGCAGAAACCGGCGCCAGCGTTGCAGATGTGATCGTGCTGGGTGGCAACGTCGGGCTCGAGCAGGCGATCAAGGCCGGGGGCGTCAATGTGGCGGTGCCTTTTGCCCCGGGCCGCGGCGACGCCAGCCAGGCGCAGACCGATGTCGAATCCTTCGAGGTTCTCGAGCCTTTGCATGACGGCTTCCGCAACTGGCAAAAGGCGGACTACGTGGTCCAGCCCGAGGAAATGCTGCTCGACCGCGCCCAGTTGATGGGGCTTACCGCGCACGAGATGACCGCGCTGATAGGTGGGATGCGGGTGCTTGGTGCCAACTTCGGTGGCAGCCAGCATGGCGTATTCACCGATCGCGTCGGTGCGCTGACGAACGACTTCTTCGTCAATCTGACGGACATGTCCTACGCCTGGAAACCGACCGGCCGCAACAGCTATGCCATTGTCGACCGCAAGACCGGTACTACCAGATGGACGGCAACACGTGTTGATCTGGTGTTCGGCTCGAACTCCATCCTCCGTGCCTACGCCGAAGTTTATGCGCAGGATGACAACAAGGAGAAATTCGTGAAGGACTTCGTCGCGGCCTGGACGAAGGTGATGAACGCAGATCGCTTCGATCTGGCTTAAAAGTGCTCGGCCGGGTCTAGACGCTCACTGAACGACGAGCGTCGAGACCCGTACTTCATGTTCGCACTCCGCTCAATCGATGATCTTGCGTACGCCCGACAGATAGGCGTCACCATAGTCGATCACTGCATCGCGCTTCAGACCCTCGGTGGCAAAGTGCATGTCTCCTGCTGTATCGAGTAGCATCTTCATCTCTTCGATGATGCGCGTGAGCGATTCCTCAACCGTGTAGCTCAGGCTGTGGATGTCGTTCATTGCGTAGTCGTTTACCTCACCCGAAAGCAGTTCGGCGAGCTTGGCGTTTGCTTCGCGCAGATTGGCGATCGCTTCGACCACGCCGTCGGCCTGCTTGGCCTGAAAATGATCGACCCGTTCCGGCCGCGGCTCGTTCGCGTGGGTTGTCGAGGCAAAGGCGATAGCCGTGGAAAGTAAGATGAATGCGGCGCTACGTTTCATGAAAACTCCTGGTTTTTGACTTTGGGTCGGTTTGCTTGATGGGGCGTCGCATGGCGTGTGCCATGTCGGGGCTGGTGATGTCCAGCATTCAATAAATGTCTCGCCGATAGCGGCCTTCGTGCCGGAGTCTGGCGACCGTATCGACACCGAGCAGGTCGATCAGGGTCTGGTGCACTCCATGCCCCATGCCGGTGGCGCTGCCACAGACGTAGATCGCAGCGCCGCCCGCGACCCACTCGCGCAAGGTCGCGCTCGCACGCGCCAAACGGTGTTGCACGTATTCGCCAGGCGTGGCGTGATCCCGAGA
>JAEUNS010000281.1 GCA_016790005.1 Zoogloeaceae bacterium | reverse complement strand
GAAGTCGCCCTGCGGGGTGTGCAGAGCTACTGCCTCACCCTTGATCAGGCCGCAGATCAGTACGTAGAGCGTATTTTCGGTGCGAATCGATACACGATCGTCGACGATGTGAGGCGTCTGCCCGAGCGTCTGCCCAGTCTGTTTGCGAGCCTGACCCGCTAATGTCGGCGGGTTGCCCGCGCGAGCCGGGGTCAGTTGCTCGACGCCTCGCGCGACCGGGCAGGCGCGGGTGTCTTGGGGTAACCGGCCAGGTCGAGCAGGCTGTTCCAGCTGTTGGCTGAAAAACCCTTGAGCTGCTGCCGCCCAACCGTTGCAGCCGGTACCTGGGGCGAGCTGCCGAACACGCTCTCGAAGGCCTTCCCGTCTTCCTCGGTCGCCAAAACCTTTTCGGTGAAGGGAATGCCGCGCGCCTTCAGTAGATTGCGCGCGTTGTCGCACAGCGTACCGCAGTCGGCGGAGGTGTAGAGCGTGACCGGGAAGTCCTCGCTCGCACGTCTGACCACATACCCGGGGGTCTGGTCCGGGCTACCGGAGAACACCCGCTTCTCCTGCGCCGGGGTGCTGATCGGCGGAGGACGGTCGGAATACTGGATCCGGCCCTGTTCATCGGTCCATTGGTAGATCTTGGCCGCGCCCGCATTGCCGGCGAATGCGGTGGCCGCAATGGCAAGCATCACGGCGCGGCGCATGCTCATGCACTCACCATGCCGTTATGTCGCAGCAGCGCGTCGACCGAAGGCTCGCGACCTCGGAAGGCCTTGAACGATTCGATGGCCGGGCGACTGCCGCCGACCGCGAGAATTTCGCGCCAGAAGCGTTCGCCGGTGACTGGGTCGAGCAGGCTGCCACGGCCGGCGCCGGCTTCTTCGAATGCAGCGAAGGCATCGGCGGACAGCACCTCGGCCCATTTGTAGCTGTAATAGCCCGCGGCATAGCCGCCCGCGAAAATGTGCGAGAAGCTGTTCTGGAATCGGTGCCAGCTGGGCAGCTTGAGCACCGCGACCTCTTTGCGTACCTCGGCAAGCAAGGCCATGACCTTTTCGGGGGCGACCGGTCCCGACGAGGCATCGAGCTCATGATGCAGGCGCAGGTCGAACAGCGAGAACTCGAGCTGGCGTACCGTCTGCATGCCGCTCTGGAAGTTGCGCGCCGCGATCATTTTGTCGAACAGCGCCCGCGGCAGCGGCTCGCCGGTGTCGACGTGCGCGGTCATGCCGGACAAAACGTCCCACTCCCAGCAGAAGTTCTCCATGAACTGGCTGGGCAGTTCGACCGCATCCCACTCGACCCCATGAATGCCCGACACCGCCAACTCGTCGATCTGGGTCAGCAGGTGGTGCAGGCCGTGGCCGCATTCATGGAACAGTGTGAGGACGTCGTCATGGCTGAAGGTGGCCGGTTTCCCGTCGACTGGGCCGGGGAAGTTGCACACCAGGTACGCTACCGGCGTCTGTACCCCGGCCGCATTGCGGTAACGGCTGCGCGCGGAGTCCATCCAGGCGCCGCCGCGCTTGGTCTCGCGTGCATGCAGGTCGAGGTAGAAGTGTCCGATCAGCTTGCCGTCGCGCTCGATCCGGAAGAAGCGCGCGCTCGGATCCCAGCGGGGCGCTTCTTCGGATGCGATGTCGACGCCATAGAGCTGGCGGATCACCCCGAACAAGCCTTCGATCACCTTCGGTTCGGGGAAGTACTGCTTCACCTCCTGTTCCGAAAACGCATAGCGGGCTTGGCGGAGTTTCTCCGAGACATAGCTCACGTCCCAGGGTTCGAGCTGTTCAAGACCGCATTCGCTGCGGGCGAACTCGGCAAGTTCGGCAAGATCCTTCTCGGCGAAGGGCTTGGCCTTGGAGGCCAGCTCGCGCAGAAAGTCGAGCACTTGTTCGGGCGAGTCGGCCATCTTCGGCACCATCGACACTTCGGCAAAACTCGCATAGCCCAGCATGCGCGATTCTTCGGCACGCAGTGCCAGAATGCGGCCGATGATCGGGCCGTTGTCGAGTTCGGCGTTGGCGAACTCCGAGGCGCGTGTGGCATAAGCGCGATAAAGCCGTGCGCGCAGGTCGCGATTGACGGCATATTGCATC
>JAEUNS010000269.1 GCA_016790005.1 Zoogloeaceae bacterium | reverse complement strand
GGTTCACGAGGATGCTGCCGGCCTCAATGCCAGCGCCTGGGCTGAATCAGCCGTGCGCTTTCCTGTTTTCGAGGACACACTGGAGTTTCCGCTGCGAATTGAACGCGACGGCACCAACGTGGACTTGGGTGTGGTGACATTGACCACGACCCGTGTGCAGATCGAAGATGATCTGGGAAAGCTGGTTTTTGCGCGGGCGGTCGAAATTCTGGTCATGGTCGCCCTGCTGCTGATCGCCTTGTCGCTGGTGTTGCGCCAACTGGTGATTCGCCCGATCGACAACCTCAAACGCGCGCTGACCGTTGCCGCCGGCATGAAAGATGCCAACACCCGACTGGCCTTGCCGGTCAACCGCAAGGATGAGTTTGGCGAGGTCGGACACAGTTTCGAGTTGATCGTCAAGCGGCTGAGCAACGATCTGGCACGCGGAGAGCGCAGTGAAGCCGCCTTGCGGGATGGTTACGAGAAGCAGCAGGCGATGATGGCCGAACTCGCCGAGGCAAAGGCCGCGGCGGAAGAAGCCTCACAGGCCAAATCCGCTTTTCTGGCCAACATGAGCCATGAAATCCGCACCCCGATGAATTCCATCATCGGGCTGTCGAAGTTGGCACTCAAGGCCGAGTTGACCGGACGGCAGCGCGAGTACATCGAGCGTGTGCACATCTCGGCCAACCACCTGCTGGGCATCATCAACGACATCCTGGACATCTCGAAGATCGAAGCGGGCAAGCTCGAAGTGGAGACCATCCCCTTTGCCCTCGATGCAGTGCTCGCGAATGTGGCCAACCTGGTGGCAGAGCGGGCGCTTGCCAAGAACCTCGAGTTTTTGTTCGATGTGGCACCCGACGTACCGCGGCACCTGCTGGGTGATCCACTGCGCATAGGTCAGGTGCTGATCAACTTTGCCAACAATGCGGTGAAATTCACCGAGGCCGGAGAGGTTACACTGAGCGTGCGCATGCAACAGGCCGCGACAGCCACAGGCCCGCTGCAAGTGCGCTTTTCCGTGCAGGATACGGGAATCGGTCTGAGCACGAGCCAGATCGAGCACCTGTTCCAGAGCTTTCATCAGGCCGACACGTCCACCACTCGCAAGTATGGTGGCACGGGCCTTGGGCTTTCCATCTCGAAGCGTCTGGTGGCACTCATGAGGGGTGAGGTGGGCGTCCACAGTAAACCGGGCGAAGGGAGCTGCTTCTGGTTCTGCGTCCCCTTGATGCATGCGCCCCTACCCGCGACGATGCCCGGCGACACGTTCAAAGGGCGGCGCGCATTGGTGGTGGACGATCACGCCTCTGTCCGCCGCCTGTTGGTGGCGATGCTGGACCGGTGGTCCGTGACTGCCGAGTGCGCAGCGTCGGGTTCAGAGGCCCTGCGCCGTGTGGTCCAGGCCGCAGAGAATGGACGCCCATTTGACTTGGTGTTCCTCGACTGGAGCATGCCGGGCATGGACGGCATTGAAGTCACACAACGCCTGAGAGCTCTGCCTGGCCCCCAACCCAGGCTTGTCATGATGATCGACTTTGGATGCCATGACTTGCAGTTCCACTCCAGCAGGCGGGCTCCGGATTCGGTACTGATTAAACCAATTTACGAGACGGTCCTTGAGGCGGCCATGCAAAAGGCCCTGGAAGTCCACGACACGCCGTCTCAGCCCTTGCATCAGCCCGCTGTCCCGGATGACCTTGCGCTAGCCAACCTGCGGGGTGCGCGGGTGCTGCTGGTGGACGACAGCGAATTCAACCAGTACTTGGCGTGTGAGTTGCTGGTTGAAGCCGGTTTCGAAGTGGATGTAGCCGACAACGGTGAGCAAGCGCTGGCAAAGGTGAACGCGCACACCTACGACGTAGTGCTGATGGACATGCAGATGCCGGTGATGGACGGGGTGACGGCCACACGCGAAATTCGTAGGCTGCCGCAGTTCGCCGACCTGCCCATCATTGCCATGACCGCCAACGCCTTGCAGGAAGACCGGCATGCCTGCTTGAACGCAGGCATGCAGGAGGTAGTGACCAAACCGATTGCGCTGGATTTGCTTTGGGCTGCGCTCGTGCGCTGGGTAAAGCCACCTACCGACTCGACCCTGCTTTGACACCAACGAGTAACACGCCCCTCCGCTTAATCGGTGACGATCACCACGCCCATCATCTCCGGGTGCGGCCCGCAGCCGTACTCGTAACGGCCAGGCTCATCGAACACCCGAGACCATTTCTCATCCGGAAAGAAGCGCTCTGACTCCTCGCCGCTGCCGCTGAACAGCACCGAGTGACTCACCCGTTTCTCGCGATTCACCCACACCACGGTGTCTCCACGTTTGATCGTGAGTTCGGCCGGTTCGAACTTGTAGGCCGAGATCTGCACCTCATGCTCGGCAGCAATGGCCGCCTGCGCTGGAAACAGAAAAAAGCCACCCGCAAGGGTGGCCAGAAGCAATGCCTTCATGATGAACGCCTTTTCAAGCTGGGTGCGGAATCGTCCGCCTATTGTTTGGCCGCCTTGATGTGTGCATCGGTATCGAGACCGAGCTTGTAGCCGAGCGACACATGATGGAAGCGCCCGGCCGCACTGTCGTCATGGATCGCAAAACCGAAGTTGTAGGCATTACCCGGCACCAGGGTGACGTCGCCCTCGCCCCCAGCCAGCTTGCGCACGAAAACCACCGACCATTCGTCGCCGGACAACTTGCCCTCGGCGCTCACCAGTGCCTTGCCACCTTCCATCACCCGGGTTTCAGCGACATGGCCATCGAAGCCCTTGTTCTCGCCGCTACGCCACTGATGGAGGTCGTAGAACTTGCCCCCGGCCAGCGAGCCATCTTTCACATACTTGGTCTTGGCCTCGTCGGCGCCCGGCATCGTGCGCGAATCCAGATGACAGGTCGCCCAGCACCCGGCCTGATCGGCAAGTTCGACCTTGCCGCCATCTTCGAGCATGAATGCGATCTTCACCGGGTTCTTGGCATCGAGCGGCGCTGCACCCGACGCAGCCGGCTGCTTCCAGGCGAAACGCATGTAGAGGTTCTCGCCGTCATGACTGGCCTGGACCTTGACCGGAATGAACGCCGCCTTGCCCGGAATCGGCGCAGGTTCGATCTTCTGTCCGCTCGCCATCTTCTGGCCCATGTCGCTCGCCTCCTCGTCATGGCAGTCGGCACAGGTCTCGCCCTTCTTGAGCGCCCGCGCGCCACCATGCTCGGTGCCCTTGGTGATCCACTCGAGCGGCGACACCCCGGGGTAGAACAAGACCACCTCGGTCGCCGGCACCGCACTCCAGTCCGGTGCCGCAGCGAGGGCCCCGCCGCCCATTCCCATCAGCATCAAGGCGCCCATGGCGCTTGCCAACGTCTTCTGTTTCATGCTCCGTTCCTCACTCTGGATATCCGGGAATCGCGACTTGCGCGACTCATTCCTCGTCCTGCTCGGTCATGCCTTCCGGTTTGTGGTGCGCGATACCCTTGTGGCAATCGATACAGGTCATGTTGTCTTCACGCGCCATCTCGTGCTGTTTGCGCGCGCGTTGCTTCTGGGCTGCAGAGTTCATGCTTTCAAGGCTATGACAGTTGCGGCACTCGCGCGAATCGGACGCCTTCATCCGGGCCCACTCGTTGCGTGCCAGTTGCAGCCGCTTGGCCTCGAACTTCTCGCGGGTGTCGATCGATCCGGTGATCTTTCCCCACACTTCACGTGAAGCCTGGATCTTGCGGATCATCTTGTGCGTCCAGTCCTTCGGCACATGACAATCCGAGCAAACAGCACGTACCCCGGTGCGGTTGGTGTAATGGATCGTTTCCTTGTATTCCTGGTACACGTTGTCATTCATCTCGTGACACGAGATGCAGAACTTTTCGGTGTTGGTCGCTTCCATCGCGGTATTGAAACCACCCCAGAAGAACACGCCGACGACAAAGCCGACCGCCACGAGGGCGCCGAACGAATACCGGGTACTCGGCCGACGCAAGCGTGCCCACAGGCCGGTACCCTTGACCGTGTCCTTGCTGCCGGTGTTGTCTTGATCATTCATGAATCAGTCCTCGCGAGCCCTCCCCGCATTGCGCGGAGAGGGGACGTAACACGATCGACCAGCGATCAGTAAATGTCTTGCATGGTGTTGAACACGTTGAACTTGCCGGTCGGCGTAACGATGGCCGGGTCGGTGATGACCTTCTTCAGCTTGAGGGTCTTGTCGTCATACACGACGATTGCAGACTGATCGGTCTTGCCACCCCACAGCGAGATCCATACCTCGTCGCCCGCCTCGTTGTACTCGGGGTGGGTTGCGCGCCGGATCGCCTTGCTCTCGGGCAATCCCGAGTCTTTCGCAACGTCGAGGCGGGTCGGCTCCTTCGACAAGTCCTTGAGGTCGTACACATAAACCGCCTGGGCCAGATCACGCTCGGGGTTCATTGGCACATCGGCCCACAGATGGGTCGACTTGGGGTGGGTCTTGACGAACAGGTTACCGGCACCGGGCATCTTGAGCTGTTCGACGACCTTCCAGTTATGCTCCTTGTACTGGGCGTGGGCGGGATCATCCGACGCGGTCGAGATCAGCGATACCACCGCATCGCCGAGGTGGCCGGTAGCCCAAACCGGACCGAACTTCGGATGGTTGAAGTTGGCGCCGCGACCCGGGTGCGGAATCTTCGCGGTATCGACCAGGGCCGCAAGCTTGCCGGTCTGGGTATCGACCGCGGCGACCTTGTTCGAGGCATTTGCCGCCACCATGAAGTAGCGCTTGGATGCGTCCCAGCCACCGTCATGCAGGAACTTCGCGGATTCGATCGTGGTGGTCTTGAGGTTCTTGATGTCGGTGTAGTCGACCAGCATGATCTGGCCGGTTTCCTTGACGTTCACGACCCACTCCGGCTTGATGTGCGAGGCTACGATCGACGCCACGCGCGGCTCGGGGTGATACTCGCCATCGACCGTCTGACCGCGGGTCGACACCACCTTGATCGGCTCGAGCGTCTCGCCGTCCATGATCGAATACTGGGGCGGCCAGTAGGTGCCGCCGATCAGGTACTTGTCTTCAAAGCCCTTGAACTTCGAGGTATCGACCGAACGCGCATCCGAACCCAGACGCACGGTTGCAACCGTGGTCGGCTCTTCGAACCACATGTCGATGATCGTGGTCAGACCGTCACGGCCCACGGTGTAGACATAACGGCCGGACGCCGACAGACGGGAAATGTGCACCGCATACCCGGTGTCGAGAATCTTCCAGATCTTGTGAGTATCGCCGTCGATCAGCGCAAGCTTGCCGGCGTCACGCAAAGTCACCGCAAACACGTTCTTGAGGTTGATGTTGTTCATCTGCTTGGTCGGACGCTCCGACACCGGCACGATCAGCTTCCAGCTGTCCTTCATGTCCTTGAGCGAGAACTCGGGCGGCACGTCCGGGGTGTGCTGGATGTAGCGCGCCATCAGGTCGATTTCTTCCTTGGTCAGAATGTCGTCATAGTTGACCATCCCGCCTTCGGTGCCGTAGGCGATGATCTTGGACAGGCGATCAGTGCCGAGCTTGAGTGTGCCACCCGAGGTCTTGGTGCCGTCCGGCAGGGTCTTGTCCCAGTGCGGCTCGAGGTTCTTGCCGGTCGCGCCTTTGCGCAGCACGCCATGACAGCCGGCACAACGTTCAAAGTAGATCTGCTTGGCGGTGGCCTTCTCTTCATCCGTCATTGCAGGCGCATCAGCAGCCCAGGCACTACCCATGGTGAGTGGCAGTAGCGCCGCAACGAGGCCCTTGAGCGCGATTTTCTTCAGCGAATCCTTGCTTGCCATTTCTCGATCTCCCTTTTCAACACTGAACCCACCCGGGTTCGATGTGCGCAGTATCCGCGCGCTCGATCGATCAAATCCTTGATGTGAGTTAAGTTTTTGGATAGTTGTTTTCTCGCCCCGGCAATGCCCTTATCGGCCGAAATGCGTACCCGGTATTCGTGGGTACGAATTGATTCAAATCATGGAGTGGCGTCGGCGCGCTCGGACACAATCGCCCCAGCTTCGCGTTTTCGATCAACCAGTCGCATTCATTCAATAAGAAGTGAGGGCAATTCCATGAGCGGCACCTTTACCAAAGCGATGGCGCGCAACGTCTTTTATGGCGGAACCGTGTTTTTCTTCTTGCTCTTTATCGCCTTGACCTTCGACACGATGCAAGGCCTCCCGAAATCCGATAACCGCGCCGCCATCACACCGGCGGTCGCGGCCGGCAAGCATGTGTGGGAGACGCGCAATTGCCTGGGCTGTCACACACTGCTGGGCGAGGGCGCTTACTACGCACCGGAGCTGGGCAATGTCTACAAACGCCGCGGGCCAGAGTTCATCAAGGCCTGGATCCAGTCGATGCCCAGCAACACCCCCGGTCGCCGGCAGATGCCCCAGTTCAACCTGACCGACAAGGAGCTGGACGACCTGGTGGAGTTCCTGAAATACACATCAGAGATCAACACCCAGAACTGGCCACCCAACATTGAGGGCTGATCGAGCACCGCAATCCGTATAGAGCCCACCCCGAAAAACTCGCTGTGCTCGTTTCTCCCCTCAAGGGGCCAGAAACACTCGGGGCGGCCCTTCGTGTTTCTTGAGAGAAAAGGAATCCAACATCATGAAGTACAAGTCTCAAGCGGTCGCGATGCCCTATTTCATCGCGGCGATCGGGCTGTTCGTGGGCCAGATCCTGTTCGGCCTGGTTCTGGGCCTGCAGTATGTGGTCGGCGACTTTCTGTTCCCGAGCATTCCATTCAACATCGCCCGGATGGTGCATACCAACCTGCTGATCGTGTGGCTGCTGTTCGGCTTCATGGGCTCGGCCTACTACCTGGTACCAGAGGAGGCCGAGACCGAGCTCTACAGTCCCAAACTGGCGCTCGGCCTGTTCTGGATCTTCCTCGCCGCCGGCGCGCTGACGATCCTCGGTTACCTGTTCGTCGATTACAACACCCTGGCATCGGCAACCGGTAACGACATTCTTGCCACGATGGGTCGAGAGTTTCTCGAACAACCCTTATTGACCAAGATCGGCATCGTTGTGGTCGCACTGGCGTTCCTGTTCAACATCAGCATGACGATGTTGAAGGGCCGCAAGACCGTGATCAACATCGTGCTGTTGCTGGGGCTCTGGGGCCTGGCGGTGTTCTTCCTATTCTCGTTCTACAACCCGACCAACCTGGTGATGGACAAATTCTACTGGTGGTGGGTGGTGCACCTCTGGGTAGAGGGCGTGTGGGAACTGATCATGGCGGCACTGCTGGCCTTCGTGCTGATCAAGGTGACCGGCGTCGATCGTGAAGTCATCGAGAAGTGGCTGTATGTAATCATCACCCTGGCGCTGGTTACCGGCATCATCGGCACGGGTCACCATTACTTCTGGATCGGCACCCCGGCCTACTGGCAGTGGTGGGGTTCGATCTTCTCGGCACTCGAACCGATTCCGTTCTTCGCCATGACCGTCTTCGCATTCAACATGGTGAATCGCCGCCGCCGCGAGCATCCCAACCGCGCCGCCGTGCTGTGGGCACTCGGCACCGGGGTGATGGCGTTCCTGGGTGCAGGCGTGTGGGGCTTCCTGCACACCCTGGCCCCGGTCAACTACTACACCCACGGTAGCCAGATCACCGCAGCACATGGCCACATGGCCTTCTATGGTGCCTATGTGATGGTCGTGATCACGATCATGAGCTACGCCATGCCGATTCTGCGCGGCCGCCAGGCCAACTCCAACAAGGCTCAGGTGATCGAGATGTGGAGCTTCTGGATCATGACCATCTCTATGGTGTTCATCACCCTGTTCCTGACCGGCGCCGGCATCCTGCAGGTGTGGCTGCAGCGGGTATCCGAAGATCCGATGCCGTTCATGATGGTGCAGGACCAGATCGCGCTGTTCTACTGGATGCGGTTGTGGTCGGGCGTGGGCTTCGCGGTTGGCCTGGTGCTCTATGTGGTGAGTTTCTTCATCAAAGGCAAGGAACCGGAAGCCGTAGCGGCCTGATCAGGCGCGGTTCCGACAACCCGGCGCAAGCCGGGTTCTTGAGGGGGTGGCCAACGGCCACCCTTTTTTGTTGCCAGTTCAAGACACCGACGAAAAGGAGACCGTGCGATCGCGCAAGCATCCAGCATCGAATCCGGATGAATTCACATGACTTATCCGCAATCAAGGCAGATGGCGACACCGCCGCCTACACTCGCCCTCCATGAACACCCCGGCCTACACCCTCGATGCCCGCGCCGCCGACGCAACGGCGCCAACGCCGCACTTGCCCGGCGATCTCGCGATCTGGATCTTCATTCTCGCCGAACTGCTCGCTTTCGGCGTGTTTCTGGTCGCCTATGCGTTTGCCCGCTCGGGCGACGTCGCAGGCTTCGATGCGCGTCAGCTGGGCCTCGATCGCGACGCGGGCGCAATCAATACCGTGTTGTTGCTGACTTCGAGCTTTTTCGTGGTGCGCGCGACCCAGGCGGTTGCAGCCGGCGCATGCGCCCGCGCGAGCGGCTGGCTGGTCGGCGCAATTGGCTGCGGCCTGGGTTTTGTCGTGATCAAGGTGTTCGAGTATGCCGAGAAGTTCGGTGCCGGAGTCACGCTTTCGTCCAGCACCTTCGACATGTTCTACCTCTCCCTGACCTTTTTCCACTTCATGCATGTGCTGCTCGGGCTGGTAATCCTCGCCGCATTGTGGCTGGGAACACGCCAGCGCCGCTACGGCCCCGACAACATGAACGGCATCGAGAGCGGTGCGGCCTACTGGCACATGGTCGATCTGGTGTGGCTGATCCTGTTTCCACTCGTCTACGTGATGCGATGATGCCCCCCGATCCCCGCCCTATCCACGCCACCCCCGCACGCGCACTCGGCGTATGGACCTTCCTGATTGCGGCAACGCTCGTCACCTGGCTGGTGGGCGAGCGCGGTGCACACGGCCCTGCTGTGGTCGCGCTGATGTTTGGCCTGGCCTACATCAAGGGCAGTCTGATCATCCTCGAATTCATGGCCCTGCGCCGGGCCCCGCTGATGTGGCGGATGCTTACCCTCGGCTGGCTGACCAGCGTATGCGCCGCGATCGCAATTGCCTACTGGAAAGGAATGAACTCATGAAACTCGAGTCACCCCGGCAAGACCTGCCCTACTATGCCGCTGCCGCCGACGAAGTCGCGGTGTTCGAACATGCCTGGAAGAACCGTCTGCCACTATTGGTCAAGGGGCCGACCGGGTGCGGCAAGACCCGCTTCGTCGCCCACATGGCAGCGCGGCTGGGGCTGCCGTTGTACACCGTCGCCTGCCATGACGACCTCACCGCAGCCGACCTGGTCGGCCGACACCTGATCGGCGACGGGCAAACGGTGTGGTGCGATGGCCCGCTGACCCGTGCGGTGCGCGAAGGCGGCATCTGCTACCTGGACGAAGTCGTCGAGGCGCGCAAGGACACCACGGTGGTGCTGCACCCTCTCGCCGACGACCGGCGCATGCTGCCGATCGAGCGCACCGGCGAACTCATCGCGGCGCCGCCATCGTTCATGCTGGTGGTGTCATACAACCCCGGCTATCAGAACCTGCTGAAGGGCATGAAACCCTCCACCCGGCAGCGCTTCGTGAGCCTGCGCTTCGACTTCCCGAGTGCTGCGCGCGAAGAGGCGATCCTGGTCGGCGAAACCGGCTGCACCCAGGCACTCGCCCACCGCCTGGTGTTGATCGGTCGGGCCCTGCGCAGTCTCAAGGATCATGACCTCGAAGAAGCCGCGAGCACGCGGCTGCTGGTTTATGCCGCAACCCTGATCGGCGACGGCCTCGACCCCCTTACCGCCTGCCGCGCCGCGATCGTCGAGAGCCTCACCGACGACCCGGAGGTGGCCGACGCCCTGCTCGAGGTGGTTTCGGCAACCTTCGGTCACTGAGCGCTCGGGATAACGCCATGACCAACGACACCGCTGCCAAACCACCTGCCCCGGAACGCGAGCCCAACCTTCTCAAGGAGGTCATGCCCGGCCCACAACTCGCGATTCTTGCCGAAGCGCTGTTTCTGGCCAACCTCATGATCATCCCGGGGCTGGGCTTCGTGCTGCTCGTGGCGCTATGGCTCAAGAAGCGCCACAGCGCCACCCCGCTCGAGCGTAATCATCTCGAGCAGACCGTCGTCACCAGCTTGTGGGGTGGCGGCATTCTGGTCGGGGTCAGCGCCGGCATCTTCCTGCTGGGTGGCTTCGACAATCCGGTTTCATGGGTGGTCGGCGTTCTCTACTTCGTCTGCTTTCATGCAACGCTCATCCTCCTCGGCGTGATCGGACTCAATCGCGCCATGCTCGGCAAGCGCTGGCGTTTTCCGATCCTCGGCCCGGTCTTGCTGGACGAGCCCGGTCGGTGACCATGAGCATCGAGCTCCAACCCACAGCGGCCAAGCGCATCATCCCGATCGTGGCCGCGCGCTCGATTGCCTCATCGGGGTGGCGACGCTGGCGTCTGCCGACCCAGTTCGCTTTCTTCGCATTGTTCGTGATCGCGCCGATATTCGACCTCTTCCGCTACGACCTCACTGCCGGCCACGCATGGTTTCTCGGCATGGAGTGGCGGCTCGGATTCGATGATTTCAGCGCCGGCCGCATCGGCGCGCTCGAGATCGGTGCCAATGTCTTGGTGCGCCTGTTTCTGCCGCTGCTCGCGGGCGTCGGCGTATTCCTGTTCATAGCCTGGAAGTGGGGCCGGCTCTACTGCGGTTGGCTGTGCCCGCACTTCTCGGTGGTCGAGACCATCAATCGCCTGATGACGCGCGCACTGGGCAAGCCCAGCGTGTGGGAGAAAGAGGCCCTGCCGCCCTGGCATGCGGACGGCAGCCCGCGCATTCGCGACGCGCGCTGGTGGCTGCTGACCGTACCGGCGGCGGTACTCTTTGCGCTCACCTGGGCGGTGGTGCTGCTCACCTACCTCCTGCCGCCGGCCGAGGTGTACGGCAACCTGTTCAATGCCAGCCCGACCCGCAACCAGGCAATCTTCATCGCTGCCGCAACCACGGTACTGTCGCTCGAGTTTTTGTTCGCCCGCCACCTGTTCTGCCGCTATGCCTGCGCGGTGGGCCTATTCCAGAGTCTCGCCTGGATGGGCAACCGCGACGCGATGGTGGTCGGATTCAAGCGCGAGCGCGCCTCGGCCTGCGCAAGCTGCCTGCCCGATCGCGCATCCGCATGTGACGCGGTCTGCCCGATGCGGCTCACCCCGCGCAACATCAAGCGCCACATGTTCACCTGCACCCAATGCGGACAATGTCTGGACGCCTGCAGCGAGGCTCAGCGCGACAACCCCGACGGCCCGCTGCTCGCCTGGGTCAGCGGTGAAGCAGCACGCCAGAATGAGGCCGGATTCCGCGCCGGCGGTCTCGGGCGCAATACCAGGGAATCAGCCAGGGAGTAAGACATGGAAGAAGTCGTCGGCAAGTACTGGCATCGCTGGGTGACCCGCAGCGCGCTCAAGAATCATCCCGAAGCGGTGGTGAAGCTCAGGGAGATCGAGCACACCGCCGGCGTGCTGTTCCGCGCCCTGGGCGGCGATGCCGGCTTGCGGGTCGCCGCCGCAACCATCGACGAACATGGCGCCCGCCGCAACCTGCTCGCCCGCATCGCAGGCGCTGGCGACAAGACCGCACGCGCGCGCATCGACGCCGCAACGCTGCGCCTGCCGCCCGAGATCGACAGCTTTCCCACCCGCGCGGCAAACCGCGACCTCTACCTGTGGCTCGCCGCACTCGCGGCCGCCCACGATCGGCTAGAGCCTGACCCGGAGCTCGGGCACGATGCAGCCGCCGATTTCATCCGCAACCAGCGCGCAACCCGGCTGGCCCTCGACACCTGGCCGGGCATCGAAGCACGCTACCGTCGCCTGGTGCAGTTGCACCTCTCGATCCGGCCAGAACCCACCCGCCTGCCACCGCCCGAGCGTGAGCGCGAAGAGGCCATTCGCGCAGCTCTGCTCGAGCCCGGAAGCGTCGCGGCACTACCGCCCTGCCCACCGGCCACCCCTGCGGCCCAGCCGGTACTGCTGTGGCTTGAAGGCTCGCTGACCCGCGCCGACGCCGCCTACCGCAGCGCCGAACACAACCCGGGACAGACCACCGGCAAGAATCGACCGGGTGAAGACGAGGAGCGCCACGCCTATCGCGCCGAGCGCGAGAACATGCCCAAGGAGAAAAACGGGCTCTCGATCATCTTTCGCGCCGAAAGCCTGATGGCGGTCGCCGAGTTCCTGCGCATCAACCGCCCGACCGACGACGACGAAGACCCCAATGCCGCGGCCGCCGCGCGCGATCTCGATCACCTGTCGCTGGCGCAGGACAGCGAACCCGTCGCGTCCCGCGTGCGCTTCGACCTCGACCTGCCCTCGGCGGCCGAAGACGACCTGATACTTGGCCCGGGCATCCGATTGCCCGAATGGGACTACCGCAAGCACCTGCTGCGCGAAGACCATGTCTGCCTCATCGAGATGAGCGCGCGCAATGCCACCCCCGGCCCCTTGCCCGCCCCATTGCGACGCACCGCACGGCGCCTGCATCAACAGTTCGCGGCGCTGCAGCCCGGCCGCTGCTGGTTACGCCAGCAGGCCGAGGGCATCGAACTCGACCTCGACGCCGTGGTGCGGGCCCAGACCGATCGCCAGGTCGGGCGCACGCCGTCGGAGCGCCTCTACCGCTCGCTCGAAAAACGCCAGCGCGACCTCGCCTGCCTGGTGCTGGCCGACCTGTCGCTATCGACCGACACCTGGGTGTCGTCCGATGCGCGCGTGATCGACGTGATCCGCGACGCGCTGTTGCTGTTCGGCGAAGCCCTCAGCGCCACCGGCGACCGCTTCGCCGTCGACGGCTTCTCGTCGCTCAAACGCAAACATGTGCGCTACCACCGCTTGAAGGGGTTCGATCAGCGCTTCGATGATGAAGCGCGCGGCCGGATCATGGCGATCAAGCCCGGCTACTACACCCGCCTCGGCGCGGCAATCCGCCATGCCGGAAACCTGCTCGCACGCGAGCCGGCGAGCCGCCGGATACTGCTGATT
>JAEUNS010000264.1 GCA_016790005.1 Zoogloeaceae bacterium | reverse complement strand
CACAAAAAACGATATCAACCACATCTTCGGGCAACTTGGCCAGAGGGTGTGGTTGTGGGCGTGTTCCCGACATTGATTGCACCGCAGTATGACCAACAGGAGTCCTTAAATGAGTAATGCAGATCGCGAACCCATTCTGATCGACCTTGCGCTCCAGGGAGGCGGATCGCATGGGGCGTTTACATGGGGTGTGCTCGATCGCCTGCTCGAGGTTCCATGGCTGCGGCTCGATGGAATCTCGGGAACGTCTGCCGGTGCGATGAATGCAGCGGTGCTTGCTCAGGGGCTGCTCGAAGGCATGGCCAAGGGTGACGGTCTGGCGGCGCGTGCGGGTGGCAAGGCCGCACTCGAGGACTTCTGGCGCAAGGTTTCCAAGGCTGCGCAGTTCAGCCCGTTTCAGCGCGGTCCGCTCGAGATCCTGACCGGGCGCTGGACACTCGATTATTCGCCTGCCTTCCTCGCAAGCGACATCGCAACCCGGTTGTTCTCGCCCTACGACATCGCGATCCAGGGCACCAACCCGCTGCGTGGCATCCTCGAGGAGTGCATCGATTTCGAGCGTCTGTGCGCGGCGCCAATCAAACTCTTCGTCACGGCGACCAATGTACGTACCGGGCGCGGGCGGGTATTCCGCAACAACGATCTGACAGTCGATGCCCTGCTTGCCTCGGCCTGCCTGCCGACGCTGTTCCAGGCGGTCGAGATCGATGGCGACCCCTACTGGGACGGAGGCTACAGCGGCAACCCGACGATCACGCCGCTTGTGCGCGAATGCGACTCGACCGACACGATCCTGGTGCAGATCAACCCGATCGAGCGCCCGGGCACCCCGAAAACCGCAATGGAAATCCAGAATCGGCTCAACGAAGTATCGTTCAATGGGCCCCTGATGAAGGAGTTGCGCATGGCGGCACTGCTGCGCCGCGTCGCCGACCCCGGAACGGGCGAGGGCGCGACTTGGGCCAAGATGCGCATCCACCGGATCGCGAGCGACATGATGACCGAACTGAGCATGTCGTCGAAGATGCTCGCCGAGTGGTCCTTCCTGTGCATGCTGCGCGACGAGGGTCGGCGTGCGGCCGAAGCCTTCCTCGAAAAGCATGGCGCCGACGTCGGGGTGCGCGCATCGTTCGATATCGACTCACTGCTTGACGAGGTCTGAACTCATGGGACTTATCGGTATTCTGCTGGGCCTCGGCCTGATCATGTGGTTTTCGTTTCGCGGCTGGAGTGTGCTCATCCTCGCACCAGCGGGTGCGTTGATTGCAGCACTGGCAGCCAGTGAGCCGCTGCTTGCGCACTGGACCCAGACCTTCATGGGGTCGGCCGCAGGTTTTCTGGCGCAGTTCTTTCCGCTGTTCCTGCTCGGGGCCGTGTTCGGCAAGCTGATGGAAGACAGCGGCTCGGTTGCCGCAATCGCGAAGTTCATGACCGAGAAGCTCGGCCCCACCCGCTCGATACTCGCGGTGGTGCTGGCCGGTGCGCTGGTGACCTATGGCGGTGTGAGTCTGTTCGTCGCGTTCTTCGTGATCGGGCCGATGGGTCAGGCGATGTTCCGTGCGGCCAATGTGCCCAACCGGCTTCTGCCTGCAGCGATCTGCCTCGGGACCTCGACCTTCACGATGTCGGCCTTGCCGGGTACCCCGGCCATCCAGAATGCGATCCCAATGCCGTTCTTCGGTACCACACCGTTTGCCGCACCCGGTCTGGGCATCATTGCCGCGATCATCATGTTGTCGTTCGGCCTGTGGTGGCTCAATCGTGCCGAGGCAGCTGCACGGCGTGCCGGTGAAGGCTTTGGTGTTCCGGCAGGCTCGGCCGAAGAGGCTGCCGACGACCCGCTGGTGCGCGAACGTGCGACCACGGCAAGCAGCTTCGACCCGCGCGAGGTCAAGCCGCAACCGGTGTTGGCCGGGCCGAGCATCGTGGTGGCGATGACGCCACTGGTCGTCGTGGTCGGGGTGAACCTGATCATGTCGATGCTGGTGCTGCCGCGTATGGATACCAGCTTCCTGCAGGAATATCAGTGGGGCGGAATCACGATTGCGTCGGTCGGTGGGGTGTGGTCAGTGCTGGTCGCGCTGACGGCGGCGATCTTCGTGATGATTGCGCTCAACCACAAGCGACTGCCGGCGCTCAAGAAAACTGTTGATGCGGGTGCGAACGCATCGGTGTTGCCGGTGCTGGCGGTTGCAAGCCTGGTCGGTTTCGGAGCGGTGGTGGCCGCAATGCCGGCATTCGAGGCGGTGCGTGACTGGGTCGTGTCGATCGAGGGTGGCCCGCTGGTATCGTTGGCGGTGGCGACCAACCTGCTGGCGGCCCTGACCGGCTCGGCATCGGGTGGTATGACTATTGCGCTCGAGGCGCTGGGGCCGACCTACATGCAGCTTGCTGCCGAAATGAACATCGATCCAGCGCTGCTGCACCGCATTGCAGTGATCGGATCGGGCACGCTCGACAGCCTGCCGCACAATGGTGCCGTGGTGACTTTGCTCGCGGTGTGCGGTTCGACCCACAGCAAGAGTTACTTCGATATCGTGATGGTAGGCATCGTCGGTGCCATTCTTGCACTGATCGCAGTCATCATGCTGGGTGGCACCTTCGGTTCGTTCTAGCCACCGGCGAAGCGCTTCGGTATGCTCCGCGGCTGAGGCCGGCAAATGCGAGGCGACTCGCGATGCCGGCCTCGTTATTTTTTGGGGTCAGGTGCATTCCGTGATGCGCCCTGCTCGCGTAGCGAGTGACTCAACCCTTCTTTATCTGAATGGAAACTGAAATTGCCTGCCTATTCGACCGGCGAACCTTATCCGGTAAAGCTTCCTGCTTTCTGGTCAGATGCCTGCTGATATGAGCCGGGCGGCGAGTGGCTCGGCGGTGCTCGACGACAGGGCCGGTGAGGCACGTCTGATTCTGGCGGGCGACTGGACGCTTGCCCACCACGCCATGCTCCTCAGGCAGGTGGAGGCATTGCGCGCGCGCATCGACGCGCGGGTAAAGGTCGATGCCGGCGAGCTTGGCAGTCTCGATACCGCCGGAGCGGCATTGTTGTTGCGTCTGTTGGGCAGCGACAGGGTTCGCACCCTGGTCGACAGCGACAGCGGTCTTTCGGACGGGCGGTGGGCGCTGCTTGCTGCGGTTGATGGTGCGATGGCCGAGCGGAGCGTGCCACCGGCCCCGCGCAAGGGGTCTGCAATCGGCGATGTGCTCGCGCATGTCGGCGAGGCGGTGGCGGTGTTCGGGCGCCATGCGGTCGATCTGCTCGGTTTTGTCGGGCTCACGCTGTCGGCCATGCTCAGGGTCGGGGTGCGGCCGACGCGCTGGCGGCTGACCTCGCTGGTTGCCAATCTCGAGCAGACCGGACTCTATGCCGTACCCATCGTCGCGCTGCTGACTTTTCTGGTGGGTGCGGTCGTTGCCTTTCTGGGGGCGACCGTGCTGGCGGATTTCGGTGCGAGCGTGTTCACCGTCAATCTGGTTGCCTTCTCGTTTCTGCGCGAGTTCGGAGTCTTGCTTACCGCGATCCTGGTCGCCGGTCGCACCGCGAGCGCCTATACCGCGCAGATTGGCTCGATGCGCGCCAATGAAGAGGTCGACGCGATTCGTGCACTAGGCCTCGATCCGGTTGAACTGCTGGTGTTGCCGCGCATGTGGGCGCTGTTGCTGGCCCTGCCCATGCTGACCTTCATCGCGATGATCTCGGGCATTCTCGGCGGCATGCTGGTGTGTGTGTTCAGCCTGGGGATTCCGGTGTCGATGTTCCTGTCGATCATTGCGAACGACGTCGGGGTTTCGCACTTCATCGTCGGCATGGCCAAGGCGCCGGTGTTCGCGTTCCTGATTGCGCTGATCGGGTGCATGGAAGGCTTCAAGGTTTCGGGCAGCGCCCAGTCGGTGGGTGAGCACACGACTTCGAGCGTGGTGCAGTCGATCTTCGTCGTGATCGTGGTCAACGCGATCGCGGCCCTGATCTGCATGGAGATGGGCTGGTGAGTGCCGCTACGAATGAAGCGATCATCGAGGTGCGCGGGCTGGTCAACCGCTTTGGCACGCATGTGGTGCATGAAAATCTTGATCTCGATGTGCGTCGTGGCGAGATCCTGTCGGTGGTCGGTGGCTCGGGTACCGGCAAGTCGGTGTTGCTCCGGAGCATCATCGGGCTCATCCGCGCAGCGTCGGGCAGCGTGCGGGTGTTCGGCGAGGATTTGCTTGCACTCCCGGCGGCGCAACGCTCGCTGCTCGAGCGCCGTTTTGGGGTGTTGTTTCAGAAGGGGGCGCTGTTTTCGTCGCTGACGGTGACCGAGAACGTCGCGCTGCCGCTGATCGAGCATGCGCGCCTGTCGCGGCCAGAGGCCGCCCGCCTGGCCGAGGTCAAGATCGCGCTTGCCGGTTTGCCGGCCATTGCCGGCGACAAGTACCCTTCGGAGCTCTCAGGTGGCATGATCAAGCGCGCGGCGCTTGCGCGCGCGCTGGCACTCGATCCGGACATCCTGTTTCTCGATGAGCCGACCGCCGGACTCGATCCGATCGGCGCGGCCGCTTTCGACCAGCTGATCCTGACCCTGCGCAATGCGCTAGGCCTGACGGTATTCCTGGTCACTCATGATCTCGACACGATCTACACGATCACCGACCGGGTGGCGGTACTGGCACAGAAGCGGGTGCTGATCAATGACAGCCTGGCGACGGTTGCAGCCCTGGATGACAAATGGATTCAGGAATATTTTCATGGCCCGCGGGGCCGTGCAGCTTATCTGGCCGCAGTTGGCGAGGAGAGACACTGAATGGAAACACGGGCACATCACATTCTGATCGGCCTGTTCGCAGTCTGCATCGTCACCGCTGGCATTCTTTTCGGGCTGTGGCTCGGCAAGAGCGGTAGCGACCGTGCCTTCAACGATTACGACATCGTGTTCGAAGAGGCCGTGCAGGGGTTGTCGCAGGGCAGCACTGTCCAGTTCAACGGCATCCGTGTCGGCGACGTCTCGCGACTGCGCCTCGACCCCGACGATCCGCGCAGGGTCCGCGCGCGTATCCGGGTTGCATCCGACACCCCGGTGACCACCACCACGATCGCGCGTCTGGCCATGGCCGGTATCACCGGCATCGCCACGATACAGTTGTCCAGTGGTGAAGTTCAGGGCGAGCGCATGGTTTCGTCCGATGACACCGTTCCGGTGATCGTCGCTGCACCCTCGCCGATCTCGAGATTGCTATCGGGTGGCGAAGACATGATGGTGAATGTCAACCAACTGATTGTGGCGGCACATGCTTTGCTCTCGGACGAAAACATCACAACCTTCGGCCGCACCCTCGGCAATCTGCAAGAAATCACCACCACCGTGGCCGCGCAGCGCTCCGACGTGAATCTGGCCCTGCAATCGGTCAACAGGGCGAGCGAGCAGGCCACGCGTGCCCTGGCCGAGGCCACCAAGGTATTGAGTACCGTCGATGGATTGCTGGATGATCAGGGCCGGGCTACCTTCGACAGCACCCGCCAGGCAATGGCGGCGCTCGAACGAACCTTGAGCTCGATCGACACCTTGGTGGCCGACAACCGTGTGGCGCTCGACACGAGCCTGCAGGGCATCACCGAGGTGGGGCCTGCGATCCGCGAGTTGCGTAGTGTGCTCGGATCCCTGCGCGTCATCACCCGGCGCTTCGAAGAGAATCCCTCCGGCTTTCTGCTCAATCGCGAACAAAGTACCGAGTTCACGCCATGAAACCATCAAACATTTCCGCGCGCACGTTTGCCCTTGTGGCCACGCTGGCCGTCGCCGCAATCGCTTCGGGCTGCTCAATCCTGCCCGGCAGCGAGCGCCTGGATGTCTACGTATTGCCCTTGCCTGCCGCCGATGTGAGCCCCGGTTCGCCGGCACCGGCACCCGTTCCGTGGGCGCTACGGGTGGTGACGCCGCTCGCAGCCGGTGGAATCTCGGGTGCTCGCATCGCGGTCATGCCCCAGGCGCAGCGCATGAGCGTGTACGAGGGGGTTCGCTGGAGCGAACCGACCCCCGATCTCCTGCGCAACCGCCTGCTGGAAGCCTTCAGGGCCGACGGCCGGGTGTTGCAGTTGAGCAGCGACCAGGCTGGCCTGCATGCCGATTTCGAGCTCGATGGCGATCTGATGGCGTTCCAGAGTGAATATCGCGGAGCGGTGGTCGATGCCGTGATACGGTTCGATGCGCGGCTGGTGGCGCGCAACTCGAACCGTATCGTGGCGGTGCAGCGGTTCGAGCTGCGTGAGCCCGTAGCGGGCGCGCTGGTGCCGGAGGTGGTCGAGGCATTCGGGCGTGCTGCCGACGAGTTCTCGAGCCGGATCGTTAACTGGACCGTCGAGCAGGGAAACCTTGCTCATGCCGCGGGCAGCATGGGCGTGAAGCCCTGAAATCGAAAAGTCAAAATGACCCGATCGCGGGCGAAGATGAGGACTCAGATGCGTAAGACAGTTTCGTTGATATTGGTACTTGGTGCTCCGCAGCTTGCTCATGCGCAGCTTTCCGACAGTTTCAGCTCCTGCGCGACAGTGGCCGACGATGCCAGCCGCCTGGCGTGCTACGACCGGGTAACGGGGCGTTCTGCGGTACCGGCGGCGGCAGGTGATGGCGAGGCGGTGCCGACGAGCGAAGGGTCGGCCCCTGCTGCTGCCGGCGAGCCCGGCCTGCGGGTCGCTGGCGTGGTCCCGAGTGCATTAGGTCAGCGCTGGGAACTCGATCCGGGTACCGATCGCGGCACCTTCGGGTTCAGCCCCTACCGCCAGAACTATGCTGTGGTCAAGTTCACGAGTCGCAGCAACGATTACCCGTTCCGCGAGCTTGCAACGACGCAACCCAACGATAGCCTCGATCTGGATGACCAGGAGGTCAAGTTCCAGTTGTCGTTCAAGAGCAAGATCGCGAGCGACGTGTTCGGCAGCGGCAGCAACATCTGGTTCGCCTACACTCAGCAAAGCAACTGGCAGGTCTTCAACGAAGAAGTCTCGCGGCCGTTTCGCGAGACCAACTATGAACCCGAGATCATGTGGGTGACCCCGCTGGATGTGTCGCTGGGCAGCTTTAAGCTGCGCTATGCGACGCTCGGCCTCAACCATCAGTCGAACGGCCGGGCCGAACCGCTTTCGCGTAGCTGGAACCGGGTCTTTGCCGAGATCGGTGGCGAGAGCGGCAATTTTGCGCTGTGGTTCAGGCCCTGGATCCGCATCGAGGAAGACGAAAAGGACGACGACAACCCCGACATCGAGAAATACATCGGCCGCGGCGAGATCGTTGCCGCGTATCGGCATGAAGACCATATCTTCTCGACCGTGATCCGCAACAACTTCAGCCTCAACGACAACAAGGGTTCGGTCATGGCCGACTGGAGCTTCCCCGTCACCGGTAGCCTGCGCGGGTATGCACGTGTGTTCAACGGATACGGCGAGAGCATGATCGATTACAACTGGTCGCAGACTACGCTCGGCGTGGGGATTATCCTTACAGACGTGCTCTGGTGAGCACGTGTTGTCCAGTCTGGACGCCATCTACAACTTTTGGACATACAAAAGATGAGTTCAATCAAGCAGTTTCTGGCTGCTTCGGCGCTGTATTTTTCGACCCTGGGTGTGTCTGCGGTTGCCGCTCCGCTGGGCGCCTACGTAGGGGTGCTGCCGTGTGCCGACTGCGTCGGCCTCGAGTACCGCCTCGATCTTTTGCCCGGCGGTGATTTTCACTTGCGCATGGTCTACCGTGATCGCCCGGGTGTTTTCTATGAGATCGGAACCTGGTCGGTCGACGAAGCGCACAAAACCCTAGAGCTACGGGGCAGGGACGAGCGGCCGCTACGTCTTTCGATCGATAGCGACGAGCGTCTCACCCTGCTCGACAGCAATGGTCAGCGCATCGATACCGGCTTGAATTACTCGCTGTACCGCTCGGAACTGCTGAGTCCGCTGGAGCCCCAGGTGAAGCTGCAAGGGATGTTCTCGCACTTTGCCGATGCCTCGCGCTTCGTCGATTGCCAGAGCGGGCGCGACATGCCGGTTGCGATGGAGGGCGCTCACCTGAGGCTGGAGCGGGCCGCAGCCAGGGCACGCCCAGAGCCAGGCGAGGGGGTGCTGATGAGCATCGAGGGCACGATCCAGAACCGGGTGAACATGGAAGGGCCAGCGCGGCCGATGCTGGTGGTCGAGCGTCTGGTGGAGGTTCATCCCGGCGAAACCTGCCCCGAGCAGCGCAAGCGTATCGAGCCGGTGACGACAGTGCCCGGTTTTGCCGGTACGCACTGGATGCTCAGTCGACTGGGCGGCAAATCGGTGGTCGCAACGCCCACGCCCGCCTATCTCGAGTTCCAACTCGAACCGGATGCGCGGCTCGCGGGTTCGTCAGGTTGCAACCGGATCTTTGGTGGCTTCGAGCGCGATGGTGACAAATTGAGCTTTCCGCCGCTCGCGGGTACGCGCATGTTCTGCGAGGAGGGCATGGAGCAGGAGCACGCACTCCACGAGGCGCTTGCGGCAACCCGCAGCCATCGTCTGGACGGTCGGACGATGGTGTTTCTCGATGAGTCGGGTGCTGAGGTGGCGGCCTTCGAGGCCGCAGGCGCGAAGTGACCGCGACGCTGCCTGCCGGCCGATGATCGGCCTTCAGGCAGCACGCACAGAAGTAAAAATGGCGACCCGGGTTCAGATCCGGGTCGCCATTTTTTACGAGCCTTAAAGTGAAAATCGCCGTGGCGACTCACTGAGATCCCCTCGCCCGCTTGCGGGAGAGGGGTTGGGGGAGAGGGAACGGTCTGGCGGCTTTCATGATTCGGGATAGTCAGCCGCCATGACCGTTAGCGCAATCTACGCCTTACCGCTGGCGGGTTCACCAATACGGAACCAAGTTACATACAGGGCCGGCAGAAATACCAGAGTGAGCACGGTCGCGACTGCCAGGCCGCCCATGATTGCGTAGGCCATCGGCCCCCAGAACACCGTACCCGCGATCGGGATCATGCCCAGCACGGTCGAGACCGCCGTCAGCATGATCGGCCGGAAGCGCGACATCGATGCGGCCACCACCGCATCCCAGCCGTGCATGCCCGCGTCGCGATCGGCCTCGATCTGCTCGATCAGGATCACCGCATTACGCGCAATCATGCCGATGAGCGCCAGTATTCCGAGAATTGCGACGAAACCCAGTGGCCGGTTTGCTGCCAGCAGCGCACCGACGATGCCAATGAGCCCCATCGGGATCACGCTCAGCACCAGGAACATGCGGCTGAAGCTTTGCAATTGCATCATCAGGAAGGTCAGCATCATCAACACCATGACCGGCACCACCGCGATCACCGAGGCCTGGGACTTCGCGCTCTCTTCCACCGTACCGCCAGCGACGACGCTATAGCCCGGCGGCAGCCGTTCGTTGAACGCGGCGACCGCTTCGGACATCTGGTTAACCACCGTTGCGGGTAACACATCTCCGACCAGGTCGGCCTGCACGGTCAGCGTTGGAACGCGGTCACGGCGCCACACCAGCGGCGCTTCCTGCTCGAAGCTGAAGGTTGCGAACTGGCTCATCGGAATGCTGCGCCCGTCAGGCAGTGGTACCTGCAGTGAGCGCAGGCTCGCGATGGAGGTTCGGATTTCACTTTCCGCCCGGGCGACGACGTCGATCAGATAGATATCGTCACGCAATTGGGTGATCGGCGCGCCCGAGATCGTGGTCTGCAGGATGGCGGCCAGTGCGCTCGAGCTGAGCCCAAGCCGCCGTGCCTGGTCCTGGTCGATGTGCACGCGCAGCATTCGGGACGGCTCGATCCAGTCAAAGTTGATCCGCGCCAGATTCGGGCTCTCGGCGATCAGACCGGCGAATTCCACCGCCAGGCTGCGCACCTTCTCGATGTCTGGGCCGGCCACCCGGTATTGGATCGGCCAGCCGACCGGCGGACCCAGTTCGAGCGGCGACACCCGCGAGATCGACTCCGGCAGTTCTTCAGCAAGAAACTTCAGCAGCTTCGGCTCCATCCGCAGCCGCGCCTCCATGTCGTGGGTGACCACCACCAGCTGGCTGAAAAAGTCGTTGGCCAATTGCACGTTGAGCGGCAGGTAGAAGCGTATCGCGCCTTGGCCTATGTAGGTGCTCCAGTGTGCGACATCCTCCTGAGTCGACAGGAATTCTTCGAGCTTGTCGATCGCGGCACGACTGGCATGGATCGAGACGTTTTGCGGCATCGAGACATCGACCAGGAGCTCCGGCCGGTCCGAGGCGGGGAAGAACTGGCGCGGCAGCAGCGGCATTGCGGACACCGCGGCGACGAACATTGCAATCGTCACGATGATAGTGACGTAGCGCGCGCGCATCGCCCCCACCAGCAACCCACGGAAGGCGCGCATCACCGGGCCGGGCTCGGCAGGCGTCGCCCCGACGGATTCCTTGAGCAGGGTCACGCCGACGAGCGGCGAAAACACCACCGCGACGAACCACGACACGACCAGCGAAATTGCCACCACCGCAAAGATCGAGAAGGTGTATTCGCCCGCCGCACTCTGGGCAAAGCCGATCGGAACGAAGCCCGCTGCAGAGATGAAGGTGCCGGTCAGCATCGGTACCGCGAGCGTGCGGTAGGCGAAAGACGCCGACTCGGCCTTGTCGTGGCCCTGCGCCATCCGGCTCGTCATCGCATCGACCGTGGTCATCGCGTTATCGACCAGTAGCGTGAGCGCAATGATCAGTGCCCCGAGCGAGATCCGTTGCAGATCGATTCCGGCCATCATCATCAGCGGGAATACGATACCCAGGGTGAGCGGAAACGAAAGCGCTACGACCGCGCCCGCACGCACACCCAGGCTGACGAAGCTGACCGCCAGGATGATCGCGATTGCCTGCCACAACGACAGCATGAACTCGTTGATGGCCTGGTCGACCACTGCAGGCTGGTTCGCGACCAGGGTCGCGTCTACACCCACCGGCAGATTGGCGACGATTGCGCGCATGGCCTTGTCGATATTCACGCCCAGAGCAAGGTTGTCACCGCCATCGCGCATCGCGATCGCCAGCCCGATGGCCGGCTTGCCATTGACCCTGAACATCGGTTGCGGCGGGTCGGCCAGTTCGCGCTTCACCGTTGCGATGTCGCGCAGGCGAATGAGCCGGCCGTTGCTGACGAAGTTCACCGCCAGAATGTCTTCTTCGGAGTCGAACACCCCCGAAACCCGTACCGCCAGCCGCTCGTTGTCGGTGATCAGCATGCCGGCCGGGCGGACGACGTTCTGAGCCTGCAGTGCCGCGAGCAGCGACGCCTGGTTCAGACCCAGTGCAGCGAGCTGGTCGACCGAGAACTCGATATGAACGCGCTCTTCCTGGGTGCCGATAAGGTCGATCTTGGATACATCGGGCACCAGCAGCAGATTCGAGCGCGCGGTTTCGACATGGTCACGCAGTTCGCGGTGGGTGAAGCCGTCGGCGGTAAAGGCGTAGATCAGGCCGAAAGTATCGCCGAAGCTGTCGTTGAAACCCGGCCCGACGATGCCCGTGGGCAGGGTGTGGCGGATATCGGCAATGTTTTTGCGCACCTCGTACCAGGTATCGGCCACCTGCTCCGGCGACGTGTCGCCCCTGAGGTTTACGAAGATGGTGGTACGCCCCGGTATCGTGAGGCTGCGCAAAAAGTCGAGGCCGGTGGTTTCCTGAAGCTTGCGCTCGAGTCGTTCGGTGACCTGCTGCAGGGTCTCCTCCATCGTCGCG
Organism: Zoogloeaceae bacterium; assembly: GCA_016790005.1. GTDB lineage: Bacteria > Pseudomonadota > Gammaproteobacteria > Burkholderiales > Rhodocyclaceae > UBA2357. The sequence goes on along the minus strand of JAEUNS010000264.1, from coordinate 8,760 downwards.
CCCGGCCAGGCCGCCTGGACCACCATGGTTCTGAAGGTGAACGCCGGATCTTCGTTGCGGCCGAGCTTGTTGTAAGCCGAACCGCCCGCAAGCATCGCGACGATCATGATGAAGACGACGAATGAGCGATGACTCAATGCCCATTCGGAGAGGTTGAGGCGACTCATTGGCGCGCTCCGGCCACGCGGACCTTCTGGCCCGGCCTGAGTGACTGGACCCCGGCGGTGACGACGATTTCACCGCCCTCCAGTCCTTCGCTGACGACCACGCTGTTGGTCTCGAAGCGGGTGACCTTTACCGGACGCGACGACACGGTTTCGGTCTGTGGGTCGACGATCCATACCGTCGGCTGCTGGTCGAACGAGGTGAGCGCAGTGGCGGGTATCGTGATGATGTCTTCGGCGTCAATGCGCAGCTCGCCGGTCACTACCGAGCCGAGGCGCATCTCGGTTGGCATGTCCTTGAGCGCAATCCGGATTTTGAACGTGCCGGTGACCGGGTCGGCCTGCGGCGAGACTTCACGCACCTTGCCCTGGACAGCAATTTCGGGTGCATCGCTCAACCTGATCGTGATTTGGGGGTATTTTGGTGCCTCGCGCAGCATTCGCGCGGGCAAGTCGAACACGGCATCAATGCCCTCGTTAGGACGCGCGACGCGCACGATCATTTGGCCTGCCTGCACCACCTCACCGGGCTCGGCACCGCGCGCCGTGACCGTGCCGCCGGTGCTGGCTACCAGGCGCGTGAAGCCGACCCGGTCGCGCGCGATCTGCAATTGGGCGCGGGCGCTATCGACCGCTGCATTGGCCGAGGTGAGCGCCTCTTGCGCCTCGTCGAAACGTCCGCGCGTCGTGAACCCATCCTTGAGCAGGGTCTGCTGGCGGTCGAACGCACCGCGTGCCTGAAGCTGGCGCCCGACCGCAGCGTCGAGGGCCGCCCTTGCGGAGCGCTCGGCATTGGTCTCGTCCTGAGCATCGAGTCGGGCGATCTCGGTTCCCGCCGTGATCGTATCCCCCACGTTGACCCGGCGCTCGATCATCCGTCCGCCTATCCTGAACGCCACCGCAGCTTCATTCTCGGCCTCGAGGCGGCCACTCAGCGTGATCGGATCGATCTCGGCGCCGCGATTCGCGACGACAGTGCGCACCGGCCGGATGTCTTCCACCGCGACCGGAGCCTCTTGTTGGCATGCTGACAGGGTCAGCAGCGAAACCGCGCCCACCAGCAGTAACTTTTGTGCGCCGAAACCTTTAGCCTTGCGAGCGGCGAGGGTGTTTGGCGTTCTGGATAATAGCGGTCTGATCATGTGGCCACTCATCTGCAACAGTTGGATTCTTCAGTGCGGCTTCAGCTTGCGTGAAAGCACTTCGCACCGAACTCAGTAATTCGCAACAAGCCGGTTGTGCCGGGCCGCGCAAGGTGAATAAGTTTGACGTCGGGATTGTACTGCATCGCAATCGGAGCGGCAGGCCAAAGCGGTGTGACAAATGCACAGGTCTGAATAAAAGCATGAAAGCGCGGGCTATGGCGTCATGCTGCGCCGCCGCATAAAATAGTCATTCGGGATCGAGGGGCGAATTTTCGGAACGCAGACCCGTGAGCGCAAAAATGCATTGGGTGCGGAGCCGTGCCGACCATCATGATGACGGGTGCCTTCCGGCGTATGTGTGCGAATGAAACATTGAAAGCGCCGGTCAGTGCGATTCGGGCACCGACCGGGCGGGCAAATCTAGGGTGCTGCGAGCCACTGCAGGAAGTCGTTGAACACGCCGTCGACCAGTTTCTGATCGGCTTCGACCTGGGCTTCGCGCTCGTCGATCGGCACGTCAGCCCCCATGCTCTTGAGCAGCCTGATCTGGGTCTGCAGCATGCGCCCGTTCTCCTGCTCGATGCGCTGCAGCGCCACTACGAAGGGGTCGAGGGGGTCGGCACTCTCGGGTATGACAGGTGCGAGCCTAATGCGGGCCAGTTGGGCGTGGCCGAGCGAGATACCGCGGTAGGCAGCCTGCGGGTTGAGCATCGGGCCCGGGGGCATCATGATCTGACCCCAGGCCATCACCAAGGGCGCGAGAATCCGGCTGCCCTCCATGGCCAGTCCGGGGTCGCGCGACCACTGTGTGGTGCGGCTGAGCAGCGTGACGGCCTCGAGCTCGCGCGAATACTGAGACAGGATGAACTGCTGCACCACGTTGAGGTTGCGCATCCACTGCACCCCCGAATGAAAGATCAGATTGCCGTTCTTGGTGGTGGTCAGTAATAGCGCAATCTTGGTTTGGATTTCGGGTGTGAAGCCCGCCAGCGCGATTCGATCGCGTGCCTGGTCGTAGTGTTTGGGGTCGATCATTGGGCTTTCTTCCTTGAGGGGGCTTTGCGCGCGGGCGCGCGTTTTGCGGGTTCGGGTGTGCCGGGTTGGACTGCACGCATCCAGTCACTGGCGCAGGGCAGCCACTGCACGTCCGCCGCCGGGTCATCGGCTGCGACCCAGACGCTCCGATCGCCCTGCCAGCTTCCGTCATCGACTTGGGTGATGAACACCTCGAGCTGACGCATGGTCACTGCAGGCAGTTCCAGCGTGAACGCATGATAGGCATGCTGGACGATAAGCAGCCGTGAGTTTGCGACCTCGCGCCTGATCAATTCATGGCATTCGCGCGGGGTGAAAAAATCGAACTCGCCGTTCATGATCAGGGTCGGGGCCGTGATCCGGTGCAGATCGGGGGTGAGTGGCTTGAACTCGACGAAGGACTCCATCAGATTCTGCATTGCGTAGCCGTCGTTGCCGATGTAGCCGGCGCGCATCATCGCCGGAATGCGTTCGCGATTGGCGGCAATCCAGGCTGAGCTCATGTTCATCGGATAGAGCATGCTCTGCAGGTAGGGCATGCCGACCTCGGCGAGGCCGCGCAGCATGACCGTGCCGAGAAACTCGAGCTGTGGTGTGAGCTCGGCGAAAGTGCTCATGACGGTCAGGCTGCGCAGTCGCGTTCCATGCCTGATTGCGAAATCGAGGGCGATGATGCCGCCGAACGAAATGCTGACGAGGTGGGTCGCCTCAATCTCGAGGCGCGTGAGCAATTGTGCGAGCAGATCAGCATGTGCCGTGAGCTTGATGTCGATGATCGGCTTCGAAGAGCGTCCCTGACCGAGCATGTCATAGGCCAGCACTCGATAGCCGCGCGGCACGAAGTAGTCCGCATAGCTTTTCCACAGGTTTGCATTCTGGGTAAGCCCGTTGAGAAAGGTGATGACCGGTCGGCCCGGCTCTCCCTCGAGCTGGTAATGCACCTGACTTGGTTCTAACTGAATGAAAGGCATGTTCCTCCCGGGCGGAAAAGCGAGCTTGAAATCTGTTTCACCGCCGATTCGATGTGGTTATTATGGTGATTCCGTAGAAGTAACAATATCACCGGACCAAGAAAAAATATCACTTATGGAGGGATGGGTCATGATAAGCAGCCCGTTGGGTTGTAGACGTGTGTTGAATTTGCTGGCAACGCTGCTGTTGAGCGTGACGCTGGCCGGTGTGGCCCAGGCCGCAGAACCGGTCACTGCGCGTTCCGCTGTACCTGCGCTAGATGAACTCAAACAGACTTATGTGGTAAAGAATTTCCGCATCGGTGGCGATTACGACATCGCTGCGGGTCCCCAAGGCTGGCATGACGGTGGTCAGGGTGGCACGACGCTCGAATCGCTCGGGGCCGAGCCGGCTCGAACCGCCTACATCGCTGTCGGAACACCCAAGCGCAATGAGAAGGGCGAAATCACCAACGCAATCGTCATCAGCACCTTCTTCTCCGGCGACGCGACCTCGATGTACAACAGCTGGTACGTCGGGCAGTCGGGCAACGCCTTCTCCGGCGGCGCGTTGGTGGGCCCCGGGCTGATGTTCGATACCGACCGCTTCTATGTCGTGTTCCTTGACGGCCTGGGACTGTGGGGCGCGTCCAAGCCGTCCGACGGGCTGGGCATGAAGTTCCCGGTGTATAGCTACTATGACATGGTGCATCTCAACTACCGCCTGCTGCGCGATCACCTCAAGATCGGGCAGGTGGTGCTGGCGACCGGCGTGTCGATGGGTGGCACCCAGGCCTACTACTGGGGTTTGATGTATCCGGATTTCGTCAAGGCGATCTTGCCGGTCGGAGGCGCCTCGGCGACCGACGGCCCGGGTGGGCAGATCGCCGCGTGGACTTTCCAGTTGGCCAAGGCATCGCTCGAATCCGATCCGGTCTGGATCGACACCAAGGCTGATTACTACGCGCTGCCCAAGGACAAGCATCCGAATCAGGGTGTCGAGCTCCACTGGTCGCAACTGTTGCTGACCGGCTTCGACCTGGGTTTCCGCCAGTCCATGGGCTGGGACGAGGTCTCCAAGGACGTCTTCGTCTGGAAGGAAGATTCGCGCCTGGGCCCGAATACCGGCGCGAACCTCAAGCGCATGGCGAGTCAGTTCGATGCGGTCGACCTGTGGTATCGCGATACCGTAGGCGAACTGCATAACGTCGACAAGCTGCTGCCCGGCATGAAGACGCGCACCTTGGTCGCGCATGTAGACAACGACCTGTGGTTGATGGGCAGCGATGCACGCAAGGCTTCGGAAACGATACCGGGCGGACTGTACGCCGGCTTCAGCGACCCGATTGCGCACTACGCCGTATTCAAGGCGCCCAACGTCCTAAAGAGTGACCAGACCTTCAGCGCCTTCATGCGCTCGACCGGCGTGATGAACGAAGCTGCGGACGGCATCGTTTGCGAAGCCAAGAATTACCAGCGGCCGCGCATCAACATGAATCCCGACCCGAACAAGTCGTTCTGGAAGGACGAGATGGTTTCGCCCTTCCCGGTCAAGTACGCCAAGGCCAAGGACCGCAATGGCGTCGAGTGGGAAATCGGCTACATGGACGAGTACTGCGGCAAGGAGAGCAACCCGACCACGCTGGTCATCGTCCACGGCAAGGGTGCCTTCGGCGCGCACTACGGCCACCTGATCAAGCACGCCGTCGAGCGTGGCTTCCGCGTCATCACGCCCGACATGCCGCTGGCCGGCACTTCCGGTCCGGGCAACCTCGACAAGACGCAGGCGCGCACGCTGGACGACATCCGCGATGCCTTCCATTCGCTGATTGTCGGCAAGCTCGGCGTCAAGAATGCCTATTACTATGGCCACTCGCAGGGTGGGCAGACGGTGCTGGGCTATGCGCTGCGCTACCCGGATGCGGTGCAGGGTCTGCTGCTCGAAGGTCCGGCTGGCCTCGAGGAATATCCGACCCACTTCAAGCTGGGCGATCAGGAACTGCCCATTTGCGACAAGTCGATCGGTCGCAGCCTGGAGCGCTGGCAAGCTGCCTGGGGGCCGTTCGGCCTCGTCGAGAACGAACTCAAGCGGACGCCCCAGCAGATCCGTGACTTCTTCTACTGGCAGACGCGCGATGGCGCCGGCAACGCCGTGCCCGCACCGGCCGGCTACTTCATCAACGACACCGAGTATTCCAGGTTGCACACCGATCAGCGCATTGCGATCAGCACCGGCAACCGGCGCGAGTTCGAGCAGTGGGCCTTCCTGTTCCACTACGACACGTTCTCGATGTGTTCGGAAAACGCGCGTGAGGATGAAAACTCGCTCTACAAGCGCCTGCCGCAGGTCAAGGCACCGATCTTCCTTGCCTTCGGTGCCGCCGAGCCGTTCATTCCGAGCACTGCGCTCAACGGTCTGGACGACAAGTCGAAGCAGGTCATCATTCCCTTCGTCGAGCGTATGAGCGCGGTCGGGAATGCGCCGGTGGTCAAGATCTACCCGGGCGTCGGCCACTTCATCCACACCGATGTGCCGCTCGAATTCGCGCGCGACGTGGTGAGCTTCATGAAGACGCGCCAGGTCGATGCAGTGACGCCGGCCGTGATCGACTCGCTGATCAACGGTGCGGGGCCAGTGGCTGCCGCCGGGCCTGCCGCCGGGGGCGACAAGCCTGCCGGTCTGGCCAAGTGAGGGGCGCCATGAAAACGAACATGAGGAAAGCTGACGTGAAAAAGCATATCGTGGCCTTGGCGCTGGCTGCCGTTTTCGCGCTGCCGGTCGCCTTGCAGGCGGCCGACACCAAGTTTCCGCTGACGCCGAATTCGGGGTCGATGGAGTTCGACCATCTCAAGAGCCATTACGAAATTCCCGACTTCCGCATCGGGGGCAAATACAATCTCGATGCCGATCCGGAAACCTGGCGCAACGGCGGCGAGGGCGGTACGACGCTCGAATCGCTGGGCGCCGCGCCGCTGAAGGTCGCGTACATCGCGGTCGGCACGCCCAAGCGCAACGAGAAGGGGGAGATCATCAACGCGGTGATCGTCAATACCTTCTACTCGGGCGACTCGACCAATATGTATAACTTCTGGTACGACGGTCAGCCCGGCAACGGTTTTTCCGGTGGCGCAGTGGTCGGCCCCGGCAAGGCAATCGACACCGATCGCTACTATGTGGTCTTCCTCGACGCGCTCGGCCTGTGGGGTGCGTCCAAGCCTTCCGACGGGTTGGGCCGCAAGTTTCCTTCCTATAGCTACTTCGATATGGTGCAGAGCAACTATCGCCTGCTCCGCGATCACCTGAAGATCGCCCAGATCGAGGTCGCTACCGGGGTTTCAATGGGCGCCACCCAGAGCTGGGTGTGGGGGGTGATGTATTCGCCGAGTGGCTTCGTCAAGGCGATCATGCCGATTGGTGGCACGACCGCTTCCGACGGCGATGACCCGATTGGCGCCTGGACCTTCCTGCTGGCGCAGTCGGCGATCGAAAGCGATCCCAAGTGGCGGGCGACCAACGGTGATTACTACCATCTGCCGGTCGACCAGCATCCCAAGCAGGGGCTGCAGTTCATGTGGTCGCGCCTGCAACTGACCGGCTTCACCTTCCCGGTCCGTTCGGCGACCCCGTGGGAGAATATCGAGCGCGAGGTGTTTGCCTGGGAACCCAAGGGCAATCAGTCGGCAGCCTGGATCGCCCGGGTCAAGAACGAAGATCCGGTCGACTTCTGGTATCGCAACGATTCCGGCTTTAACTACAACATCAACAAGGACCTCAAGCGGATCAAGGCGAGAACCCTGGTGGTGCACGTCGATACCGACAAGTGGCTGATCGTCGATAATGCGCGCAAGGCCGCCGAAGCCGTCGATGGCGCGGTGTTCGCCAGCTTCCCGGACCCGACCGCGCATTACGCCGTGTTCAAGGCGCCCAACGTCCTCAAGGACACGATCAAGTCCTTTGTCGACAACACCTTCACCACCAACCTGCCGGGCATCGCCGGAGCAAGCGGCGGCGGCGGTGGCGCGCAGGGAGCAGCGGAGAAGCCTGCAGGCTTGGCCAAGTAGTTCGCCAAGTAGTTCGTTTCAGGTTTGAAAACCGCCCCCCGCAGGCTCCTGCCTGCGGGGGGCGGTTTTTTTTTCATCGCGGCACGAGTGTGCGTAGCATCGGCGCAACTCATCATGTTGCAGCGCAACATTTCTCTTGACATGAAGGCAGGAGTGCGTAAAATTGGCTCCATGTTGCAGCGCAGCAAAGTTTTCTGAAGGACGCTTGTGTTGCATATGACGATTTGCCCACTTCCCTTTTGGAGACTCACCATGACCAACTTCGCATCCCCCGAACTGTTCGCCGCTGCCGCCAAGACCAACCTCGAGAGCGCCGTTACGCTGGCCAACACCTCGTTCGCCCGCGTCGAGCGCCTGTCGGCACTCAACCTGAACACCGCGCGTGCCGCACTCGAAGACAGCATCGCCGCCACCAAGACCCTGCTGGCCGTCAAGGATCCGCAAGAGCTGGTCAAGCTGCAGGCTGAGCTTGCCAAGCCGATGCAGGAAAAGGCCGTTGCCTATGGCCGCAGCGTCTACGCCCTCGTTTCCGAAGGTCAGCAGGAATTCGTGAAGTTCTTTGAAGCCCAAGTGGCCGATCTGAACAGCAAGTTCCTCGCCGCGCTCGACCAAGCTGCCAAGTCGGCACCGGCTGGCTCCGAAGCCGCCTTTGCTGCCATCAAGCAAGGTGTGGCCGCTGCCAACAGCGCCTACGACAATGTCAGCCGCGCCGCCAAGCAAGCTGTTGAAGCTGCCGAAGCCAACGCCATCGCGACCACCGATTCGGCTGTCAAGTCGGTTCGTACCCGCAAGGCTGCCTGATTCAGCGCAGCTTCGGCTGCGTCGATCAAAGCTGTGTAACGCCAAGGCCGCCCGGCCATAAACCGGGCGGCCTTGGCGTTTGTCGGCCGGCAGATTGTTTTGCCTGGCATGCACGACGTGCGCCAAGCGGGTAGCATCCATTCCAACCGCGTACGCGGACGCCACTCATCATTCGGGAACGAACATGGCCGACACACAAGAGTATGCCCCCGCCAAAGTCTGGGTCTGGAACAAACCAAGCGGTGGAAAGTTTGCAAACATCAATCGGCCAATCTCGGGCCCGACTCATGACAAGGCCTTGCCGCTCGGCCGCCACCCGCTGCAACTCTACTCACTGGCAACGCCGAATGGCCAGAAGGTCACGATCATGCTCGAGGAGTTGCTCGAGTCGGGTCATCGGGGGGCCGAGTACGACGCCTGGCTGATCCGGATCACCGAGGGCGAGCAGTTCGGTAGTGGCTTCGTCGAGGTCAATCCCAACTCGAAGATTCCTGCCTTGATGGATCGCTCCGGCCCCGAGCCGATCAGGGTTTTCGAATCGGGCGCGATCCTGCTTTATCTGGCCGAAAAGTTCGGTGCGTTCATTCCGACCGAGCCGGCGGC
>JAEUNS010000260.1 GCA_016790005.1 Zoogloeaceae bacterium | reverse complement strand
CGGTTGATCGCATCTCACTGGAAAAGCACTCGCTTGCAAAGCGCGCCAAGGACATCGGCAGTGCCGCGGTGCTGATCAGCCTGCTGAACGTGGCCGCGGTGTGGGCATTGGTCCTGCTGAACTGAGCAACGCCGGGTATATCCGAGCATGGTTCGCGCTTGTAAGCGCAAACCCTGATGAGGGTATGCCTCAGTCGCGAATGATCCAAAACGACGTTACTTTCGGGTCACGAGCACCGAACAAGCCACGACATACATGGTCTTGATTGGAATGTTCGGTGGGCAAAATCCGTACCGGACACGGCTTTTTTACCCGCACGGGAGAATCGAAAGATGAAGAAATTGACGTCGGCAGCCGCAGCAATGGCCATGATGGGCGCACTTGGATCGAGCCCGGTTCAAGCGCAGACACAATTCGTGACAATCGGCACAGGCGGTGTGACGGGTGTCTATTACGCCGCGGGTGGCGCGATCTGCCGCCTGATCAACAAAGACCGCAAGGACCACGGAATCCGCTGCTCGGTCGAGAGCACGGGCGGCTCGGTCTACAACATCAACACCATCAAAGCCGGTGAGCTCGACTTTGGAGTCGCGCAGTCTGACGCCCAGTACAACGCGGTGAAGGGTGTGGGGCAGTTTTCCGATACCGGCGCGATATCCGAGTTGCGGGCGGTTTTTGGGCTTCACCCCGAGCCACTGACCATCCTCGCGCGCAAGGATGCTGGTGCAAGCAAGATGGAAGACTTCAAGAGCAAGCGCTTCAATGTCAGCAACCCGGGCTCGGGCACCCGTGCCACGATGGACATGCTGCTGCCGGCCATCGGAATGTCGACCGGCGACTTTTCACTGACTTCGGAACTCAAGCCGGATGAGCATGGCGCAGCACTGTGCGACAACAAGATCGACGGTTTTGCCTATGTCGTCGGTCACCCTGCGGCCAATATCCAGGATCCCACCACCACCTGCGGCGCCCAACTGGTCAGCGTCGAGGGCGAAGGGGTCGACAAGCTGATCGCCGAGTACCCCTACTTTGCCAAGGCGACCATCCCGGGCGGCATGTACGCGAACAATCCCGACGCTGCGACTACGTTTGGCGTGGTCGCGAGCGTCGTATCCTCGTCCAAGGTTCCAGACGAAGTGGTGTACACCATGGTCAAGGCTGTCTTCGAGAACTTCGAGGATTTCAGGAAGCTGCATCCGGCATTTGCCAACCTCGAGCCAGCCAGCATGATCAAGGACGGTCTGTCGGCTCCGCTGCATGACGGCGCGGTCAATTACTACAAGGAAAAGGGCTGGATGTAAGCGCAAGTGGCCGGGTGATGCCCAACATGCACATCCGGCCGGGATAAATCCACGCAGCAGCGAGGTCTCGGCCTGGCTGCTGCCGCGCAACGACCATCTGCGGGTATGGGTCGAGGGCATTACGCTCGAAGGACAATCGTTTTTGCGCCATCCATGCATTCGCGCCGCCCCCCGCAGAATCATTTCCATTGCCCTGGATGACCTTGGGATGACCCCGCCCGATGGTCAGACTGGCAGGACACATAATTTCAACTTTTCCCCTCTAGTGTTAGCATCGACCCACTGGAACGCCACGCCTGCATTTAGTTCTTGACGTCAACTTCGGGGGCTTCAAAGTGAGCGAGATTGCACTCAACAAGCACCTGCCGATCGGGTGCCTTTCACGTTTGGTTCCGGCGCTGCTTAGCCTGGCAGTCCTGTGTGGCCCCGCTCAGGCGAACGACCCGGACTTTCGCTATGTAGTCAAAGCGGGGGACAACCCCTGGAACCTGACCCAGCGCTACCTGAAAAGCATCGATTACTGGCCGCGCATCCAGACTTACAACAATATCGACGCGCCCACCAGGATTCCACCCGGAACAGTTCTGAACATCCCAACCGCATGGATGCGCAGCGACAGCGTCTCGGCGCGCGTCACCGACCTGCATGGCACGGTGATCGCTGAACGCAAGGGCGAGACGACGGTGCTGAGCACGGGCGCGGCGATCGCGCCCGGAAGCGTGATTCGGACCAGCGTCGACAGCAGCTTCACTGTTGCCTTTCCGGACGGCAGCACCACCCTGATCGGCGCCGATGCCGAGGTGCGCCTCAAGCGCGCGGCCAAGGTTCGCGCGGGCGGAGCCCAGCATGTAGAGCTCGATCTACTCGACGGCGAGCTCGAGAATCGCGTGACCTCGCGACACCAGGGCGGCGGGCGGTTCCTCATCCATACACCGTCTGCGGTAGCGGCAGTGCGGGGCACCGACTTTCGTGCCGCAGCCGACTCGAGCGCCACCCGGATCGAGACGCTCACCGGCGAGGTGACCCTGAGCAATAAGCGTGGCAACGTAAAGCTCGCTGCCGGCTCAGGCTCGCGGGTCGAAAGTGGCAACAAACCTGACTCCGCCGCGAGCCTGCTGCCGGCACCGGACTTATCGCCTCTGCCATCCAGAGTCGAGCGAATGCCCTTTGACCATGCCCTGCCCGTGGTCGAGGGCGCCCAAGGCTATCGTTCGCAGATTGCGCCGACGAGTGGGTTCAGCGTGATTCAGTCTGATCGCACCTCGCCCGTGGCCGCAGCGGTTGGCGGCGGCACGCTGCCCGACGGCCACTACCGCATTCGGGTGCGCGCGATCGACGGGCGTGGCATCGAAGGTCTCGATGCCGAGGCCGGGATCGAGATCGACGCCCGCCCCGAGCCGCCCTTCCCCACCACACCGATACCCGACGGCGTGGCTTCCGACAACCGGATCCGGTTCGGCTGGGCAGGCGTGCCCGAATCGATCGGCTATCACTTCGAGCTCGCCTCCGACCGCGAATTCAGCTCGAAGATAATGAGCCGGGATGATCTGAGCGAGTCCGGCCTCAGTCTCGACGTCGAACTCGCTGCAGGAGAGTATTTCTGGCGAGTTGCGGTGTCCACGGCACAGGAGGGCCGTGGGCCGTTCTCGGATCCGCAACGCTTCCGTCGCCTGGCGGCAGGCCCCGCACCCGAGACATCGACCGACGCGGGCCAGATGAGCTTGCGCTGGCGCGCGATACCCACGGCGTCAGCCTATCGCGTCCAGATCAGCAGCTCGGCGGATTTCACCGCACCCGAGCATGAGCTCGAAACCCTTGAGCCACTCCTTGCAATCGACACGCCGCCTCCGGGCATATACTTCGTCCGGGTACGACATGTCGAAACCGACGGAGCCATGGGCCCGTGGGGGCCCGCGCAGACGGTCGAGGTAGCCCAGAGCCTATGGCCTGCGTTGCTCTTTACCGTGCCCCTGTTGTTCCTGCTATAGCATGTCGCAAACGGCGCACGCCTTGGCGCGCAGCAGCAGTTGGCTGTTGGCGCTGGTGTTTGCGCTCGTAGCTGCCGTGAGCCCGCCTTCCATCATCAAACGCATGGATCTGGTGCTATACGACCTGCTGGAGCCGGTGTTTCGCAAGCCTGCCAAACCCAGCGTTTCCGTGATCGTGGGCATCGACGAAAAGACGCTTGCGGCGCTGGGGCGATGGCCGTGGGACCGCAGCATTCACGCACGCCTGATCGAACGTCTGACCGAAGTCGAGGTTGCCGCGATCGGCGTGTCGATCCTGTTCTCGGAACCCTCGGACGGCGACGAGCAACTCGTCAACGCCATCGCCCGATCCGGGCGCGTGGTGCTTGCGGTGGCACCGCGCGCGCCCGAGCAAGGACTCTCGGGCGTACTGGAGATACGCCCGACGCCGGCCCTGGCCGATGCCGCCGCAGCGCTCGGCCATGTGGACGTAGAACTCGACGCCGACGCCCTCGCACGACGCACTTATCTTTATGCGGGCACGGGCGGCCCGCGATGGGACGCGCTCGCGCTTGCCAGTCTCAAGGTGGCGAGCGGTGCCCAACAACCCACCCCAATCCATCCCGCTGCCAGTGCCTGGCATCGCGCAGGAGAATTGCTCCTGCCCCACCCGGATACCCTGTCGACCCCCGATGTGCTTTCCTACTTCGATGTGCTTCAGGACACCCGGCTTGCGTCACTGCTCGCAGGCCAGACGGTCTTCGTCGGAGCAACCGCGCGCGGGCTCGATGCCGGGCTGGCGACCCCCGCATCGCCCGAGGGACAACCGATGGCCGCCGTGGAGTTTCATGCACGCGCCTATGAAGCCTTGCGCAGCGGCAACTTCTATCACTCCGCATCGATGGCTTTGACCTTGGGCCTGACGCTCGCATTTCTGCTCGCGTCGGCCGTCGTTTTCAGGCGAGCCGGTTTTCGTGCTGCGACCGGACTCGGGGCACTTGTTCTGGTGCCCCTGCTTGTTGGCGGACTCGGCCTCAGATTGGGGCAGGTCTGGATTCCGCCGGCTAACGCGCTGATTGCCTTCCTGATCGGCTATGCCGGCTGGTTTACGTCGTCGCTGCGTCAAACGCGCGGATCGCTGCGGCAGGCTCGTCGTGACGCAGATGCGACCCTGCGCTCGATCGCCGATGCCGTCATCACCCTCGACGGCGAAACCCGGGTGATCCTCAGCAACCCGGTTGCCGAGCGACTCACCGGCAAATCGCTTGCCCAGGCATTGGGCAAGCCGGTGGATGGGCTGCTGATGGAGTTCACCGACCAGGCGTCCGACATTCTGGGCTTGCTCAACTCGTGCCTTGAATCCCGACAGACGCTGAGACTTCCCGACCCGGTCGTCTGGCATTCACCGGACGCGCGCGAGCGGGCGCTACAGGTCACCGTAACGCCGGTCGGAGAACGCAGTGAAGGGGCCGTACTCGCATTCAATGATGTGACCGACATTCTCGCGGCGACCGCGCAGCTGCGTTACGAGGCAACTCATGACGCACTCACCGGGCTGCCCAATCGAACGCTGCTGTACGACCGCCTGCAGCTGGCTCTCCTCAAGTCCTTCCGTCAGGACGAGATGGTCGCGCTGCTGTTCGTTGATCTCGATCGCTTCAAGCGCATCAACGACAGCCTGGGCCACTATGTTGGCGATGCAGTACTCAAGACTGCCGCCGATCGTCTGCTGGCCTCCGTACGCGACGGCGATACCGTATCCAGATGGGGCGGCGACGAGTTCATCATCCTGATGGAGTCGCTGAAAGATCGATCTGCGGTCGTAAGCGTGGCCCATAGAGTGCTTGAGTTGATCGATACCGAATTCGAAATCGAGGGCGAATCCGGTCTCATATTGTCATGCAGCATCGGCATTGCGCTGGGACCGACCGACAGCATGGACGCGCACACCCTTTTGTCGATGGCCGACAAGGCGATGTACCGAGGCAAACAATCGGGCGGAAGCCGCTACAACTTCTACGCCCCCGAGATGAACAACTGGTCGCGCGACCGACTCAAGCTCGAAAGCTCACTCAGGCTTGCGCTGCAAAACCGCGAGTTCGAACTTTTCTTTCAGCCACAGATCGATGTAGCCCACCGGCGCATCGTTGGGCTCGAATCACTGATCAGATGGCGGCAGCCCGGCAAGGGCCTGGTGGCACCGGATCAGTTC
>JAEUNS010000250.1 GCA_016790005.1 Zoogloeaceae bacterium | reverse complement strand
TTCGACATTCGTCCCGACGACGTCTTCTGGTGCACCGCCGATATCGGCTGGGTGACGGGTCACAGCTACATCGCCTACGGTCCGCTCGCCTGCGGCACGACCGAGATCGTGTTCGAGGGCGTCCCGACCTTCCCGGATGCGGGCCGTTTCTGGAGAATGATCCAGGATCACAAGGTCACCGTGTTCTATACCGCACCGACTGCGATTCGCTCGCTGATCAAGGCGGCCGACAACACCCCGGCGGTTCATCCGAACAAGTATGACCTGTCATCGCTGCGCATTCTGGGCTCGGTCGGCGAACCGATCAACCCGGCTGCATGGGAGTGGTACTACGAGCACGTTGGTGGCAGCCGCTGCCCGATCGTAGATACCTTCTGGCAAACGGAAACCGGTGCTCACATGATCACGCCGATGCCGGGTGCCACGCCGCTGGTTCCGGGTTCATGCACGCTGCCGTTCCCGGGTATCCAGGTTGCTGTGGTCGACGAGACCGGGACCGAAGTGCCGAACGGCCAAGGTGGCATTCTGGTGGTCAAGCGTCCGTGGCCGGCCATGATCCGGACCATCTGGAACGATCCCGACCGTTTCAAGAAGACCTACTTCCCGGACGACTTCCAGGGCCGTCTGTATCTTGCAGGCGATGGCGCGATCCGCGACAAGGACAGTGGTTATTTCACGATCACCGGTCGAATTGATGACGTGTTGAACGTCTCCGGTCACCGCATGGGCACGATGGAGATCGAGTCGGCACTGGTCGCGCACGAGAAGGTTGCCGAGGCGGCTGTGGTCGGCCGCCCCGACGACCTGACCGGCGAGGCGATCGTCGCGTTCGTGGTGCTGAAGGGCGACCGTCCGACGGGCGAAGAAGCAAAGGCCGTCATCAAGGAACTGCAGAACTGGGTCGGGCACGAGATCGGGCCGATCGCCAAGCCGAAGGATATCCGCTTTGGCGAGAATTTGCCCAAGACCCGTTCGGGCAAGATCATGCGCCGTCTGCTTCGGCAGCTGGCGAAGGGGGAGGAGATCACCCAGGATACGTCGACACTCGAGAACCCGGCGATCCTGGATCAACTCAAGCAGCCTTTGAGTTGATTTCTGGTGGAACAGGGCCCAAAAGAGGCCCGCTTCCACAACTTATGCAGGGGCAAAGCGGACGTTCGTCTGCATAGGGAGGGAAAGGCGCGCGCAAGCGCGCTTTTTTTTGGTGCATGTTGTGGCGGCGGCTAACCGTTCGGGGACTCGTCGCTATAATTGGCGCAACATTGTCGTCATGAGGAGTGCATGATGCGTAGAGGTCTCTCGAGCCAGCGGCTGATCGCCGTATTCATGACGTCGGCAATGTTGTTCAATTATCCGATAATCTCGCTTTTTGACGGCTCCGAACCGGTTTTCGGCATGCCGCCTATATTTTTGTATCTGTTCGCGATCTGGGCAGTGCTGATCGGGCTCGTTGCCCTGATCGTCGAGCGCACTCCGAAATAGGCGGACGCGCATGATTCCCGCCTGGCTTGTCGTCGCTGTCTCGTTCGCCTATCTGCTAGTCTTGTTCGCCGTTGCGCACTATGCGGATCGCCAGGCCGATCGCGGCCGATCGGTGATCTCGAATCCCTGGACCTACACCTTGTCGATGGCGGTCTATTGCACCGCCTGGACCTACTTTGGCAGCGTCGGACGGGCTGCATCCGGCGGGCTGTGGTTTTTGCCGATCTATCTTGGGCCGACCCTGGCAATGATGCTGGCCTGGATGGTCACGCTCAAGATGATCCGGATCGCCAAGACCTACCGCATTACCACGATTGCCGATTTCATCGCATCACGTTATGGCAAGAGCCATCTGCTGGGTGGTCTGGTTACCGTGATTGTCGTGGTAGGCATCATTCCATATATCGCCCTGCAGTTGAAGGCGATCTCTATTGGCTTTGCGGTGCTGACGAGGACAAGCGCCGAGCACTTCGAACCAGTCCAGATGGGTAGCTGGCTCCAGGACAGCACGCTTTACGTGGCGCTTGCGCTCGCCTTGTTCACGGTGTTGTTCGGTGCCCGCCATCTGGACGCGTCGGAACGTCACGAAGGCATGGTTGCCGCAATTGCGTTTGAGTCGGTGGTCAAGTTGCTGGCGTTTCTCGCGGTGGGCGCATTCGTGACCTATGGCATCTACGATGGTTTCGGCGACATATTTTCGCGTGCCTACGCCAACCCGGAACTCAGAAATCTGCTGAGTTTCGAGACGGTCAGTTCGAGCGGCTACGGCGGCTGGTTTGCACTCATACTGCTCGCGATGCTGTCGGTCATTTTTCTGCCGCGTCAGTTTCAGGTCACCGTGGTCGAGAATGTCAACGAACAGCATCTCAAGCGGGCCATTTGGCTTTTTCCTGCCTATCTGTTGCTGATCAACATCTTTGTACTGCCGATTGCGCTCGGCGGGCTGCTGCATTTCGGTCGCGGCGGGGTCGATCCCGACACCTTCGTGCTTTCACTGCCCTTGTCGCACGGGCAGGAGGCGCTCGCACTGCTGGTTTTTGTCGGTGGTCTGTCTGCTGCCACCGGAATGGTCATCGTTGAAACCATCGCGGTGTCGACGATGATCTGCAACGATCTCGTGATGCCGGTGGTGCTGCGCAGCAAGCGCTTCAGCGGTGAGTTGCGGCCCGATCTCACGGGCCTGCTTCTGGCGATTCGACGCGGCGCGATCCTGATCGTGGTGCTGCTCGGTTATCTCTATTTCCGTCTCGCGGGCGAGGCTTATGCCCTGGTGAGCATTGGTTTGATCAGTTTCGCCGCGGTTGCCCAGTTCGCCCCGGTGATGCTTGGCGGCATGTACTGGCGCGGTGGAACGCGCCCGGGCGCGCTCGCCGGGTTGATGGCGGGTTTCGTGGTGTGGGCGTATACGCTGATGCTGCCGTCGTTCGCCAAGTCCGGCTGGCTCGACCCCGGCTTTCTCGAACAAGGTGCCTTCGGCATCGCATTCCTCAAACCCGAGCAGCTTTTTGGCCTTGTCGGTCTCGACAATATCAGCCATGCCTTGTTCTGGAGCCTGACTGCGAACGTGGCCTTTTATGTTGGTATTTCGCTGATGCGGGTGCCAACCGGTCAGGAGGCCAGTCAGGCTACCTTGTTCGTCGACGTGTTCAAGCGTGACAAGGGTGCAGCAGCGACCCTTTGGCGCGGCAGGGCGCATGTCGATGACCTGATGCAGCTGGTCTCACGCTTTCTCGGCAATGCGCGCGCCCGCCAGCTGTTCGGGCGCTACGCGCGCGAGCGGGGGGTGGGCACGATTGGCGAAATGCCGGGTGACGCCGGGCTGGTGCAGTTCGTGGAGACGCAGCTTGCCGGTGCCATCGGAAGCGCTTCGGCGCGGGTCATGGTTGCATCGGTGGTTCAGGAAGAGCCGCTGGGGCTGGATGAGGTCATGAACATTCTCGACGAGGCTTCTCAGGTTCGCGCGTATTCTCGCGAACTCGAAGAAAAGTCGCGTGCGCTCGAAACCGCAACCTCCGAGTTGCGCGAAGCCAATGAGCAGTTGAAGGAACTCGATCGGCTCAAGGATGACATCATGTCATCGGTGACCCATGAGCTGCGGACCCCGCTGACGTCCATTCGCGCCCTGTCGGAAATGATGTTCGACGATCCCGAGATTTCGATCGATGATCGGCAGCGTTTTCTGGGTATCATCGTGTCGGAGACGAACCGGCTTACGCGCCTGGTGAATCAGGTGCTCGATCTGGCAAAGATCGAGGCGGGTCATGCGGAGTGGCACAATACCGACATCGACATGAGCGAGCTGGTGCAACATGCGATCGACGCCACGGTACAACTGTTTCGCGATCGCCAGGCCACGGTCGAGCTTTTCCTGCCCGACGAGGCGCCGCACTTGCTCGCCGACCGTGATCGTCTGCATCAAGTGTTACTCAATCTGCTTTCAAACGCGGCCAAGTTCGTTCCGAAGGAGGGGGGCGCCGTGACGGTTACGCTCAGAAACGAGGGTGACGAGATCAGGGTCGATGTCAAGGATAATGGCCCGGGAATCGCCGCAGAGTTCATGCCGTATGTGTTCGAGAAGTTTCGTCAGGGCGGTGATCAGAAGGACCGGCCGCAGGGTACAGGTCTGGGGCTTCCGATCAGCCGCCAGATCGTGGAGCATTTCGGCGGCAGGATGTGGGTGGAGTCAACGCCCGGGCAGGGTGCTCAGTTCAGCTTTGCGCTTCCGGCCAACGTCGGAACGTAGGCAAGCGGGTGCATACCGCCATCACAAGACAGACAGGTAGTTCGAGGGGGGAGTAATGGCAAGCAAAATTCTTATAGCTGACGA
The DNA here is from genome assembly GCA_016790005.1 of Zoogloeaceae bacterium. GTDB lineage: Bacteria > Pseudomonadota > Gammaproteobacteria > Burkholderiales > Rhodocyclaceae > UBA2357. Next base: position 2,208 of record JAEUNS010000250.1, on the reverse strand, counting down.
CGAGCAGAATATTGTCATATCGCTTGAGTTTCTGATGAAACGCGAAGGCTTCGACGTTTCAATTGCACAGGACGGCGAAGAGGCGATCAACAAGATTCGGGCGGAGATGCCCGACCTTGTATTGCTCGACGTGATGATGCCCAAACGCAATGGTTTCGAGGTATGTCAGGAGGTCAAAGCCGATCCTGCACTACAGTCGATCAGGGTGTTGATGCTGACCGCCAAGGGGCGCGACACCGAAGTGACCAAAGGCTTGGCGCTTGGGGCCGATGCCTACATGACCAAGCCGTTTTCGACCAAGGAACTGGTCGAAAAGGTGCGAAGCCTGCTCTCCGGGGCCTGAACGATGAATGCACGTACCCGCTTCATTATTGCGGTCATCGTGTTGGGTCTGTTGATGACGGGCCCGTTCCTGTTGACGGCTACGCTCATCTGGGTGAGCACGGAAGGGGCAAACCGGCAACTCCTGGTCGATATGATTACGCCGCATCTGCCGTTGGGTACCGTGGTCACGATCATCGGGTTCGGCCTGGGCGTTTCAGTCGTGCGAAACCTGTTCAGGCAGTACGTCAAGGGCTTGCTGCGAATGTCGGAGCAGCAGCATCTGATGCTCGGTGCAAACCGGGACTTCCGGATCGAGGAGAAGGGTCCCCCCGAGGTTCGGGCGCTCGCGCGCACCGCCAACGCGCTCGCCGAGCAGCGCGACGAATACATGCGAGACGTCGAGCGGCAGATCGCCGAGGCACAACAGACCGTCGTCGAGGAAAAAAACAGGCTTGCCGCACTGATGTCCGAGCTCACCCAGAGCGTCGTCGTGTGCAACCTCGATGGCCGGATCCTGCTCTACAACAGTCGTGCCCGCCAGCAGTTCAAGGCGATGTCCGACGCACCCACCGTAGCGGGTGGCGGCGAGTTGATCGGGCTTGGACGCTCTCTTTATGGGGCGTTCGACCGCAACCTGATCGCCCATGCGCTCGAGGGCATTCGCCATCGACTCGAGCGCAATGAGGCGGAGGTTCAGGCCAATTTCGTGACCACGAGCCGGTCGGGACAGCTGCTGCGGGTGCAGATGGCGCCGGTACTTGCCAGCGACCAGAGTGATGAGGCCGAAAGCTCCCGCGCGATGACGGGTTTCATTCTGATGCTGGACGACATCACCCGCAATTTCGAAACAGAGTCGCGGCGCGACCAGATGCTGCATACACTGACCGAGGGCAATCGGGCATCGCTGGCAAACGTTCGCGCGGCGGCCGAGATGCTCGAGTACCCGGACCTCGAAGAAGACCTGCGCCGACGCTTCAGCACGGTGATTCGCGACGAGATCAAGGCGATGAGCGAACGCCTCGACAATACGGCTGACGAGTTCGCCGATGCGCTCAAGGCACGCTGGCCGCTCGAGGAAATGTCGGGTGCGGACCTGATCGCGGCGGTGCAGCGCAGCGTCGAGAGCAAGCTCAAGGTGCCGACCAAGCTCGAGGGTGTCGACGAGGGGCTGTGGGTCAAGGTCGACAGCTTTTCACTCGTTCAGGCCCTGGTTTTCTTGGTCAGCCGGCTCTCGGATGAGTTCGAGGTGCGCGAGATCCGCTTTCGCCTGACCGGTGCCGGGCGCTTGGTACACCTCGACCTGATCTGGCAGGGTCAGGCAATGAGCACCGAAACGGTCATGAACTGGGAGCTGGAGCAAATGTCTTTCGCGGGCGAGAACAGCCCGCTGACTGTTCGCGATGTCATCGATCGTCATGATGGCGAAATCTGGCTCGAACGTGAGAAGGTTCGCCACCGGGCGTTCTTCCGCTTGCTGCTGCCCGCTGCAAATCCGCATGAGCAGGTCGATGTGGTCGAGCGCGCGCGTCATGACGGGCGGCCCGAGTATTACGACTTCGATCTGTTCAAGTGGTCCGAGAAATCCCATGCACTCGACGATCGATTGCTCACCGACCTCACCTACACGGTTTTCGATACCGAAACTACCGGCTTGAATCCGTCCGAGGGCGACGAGATCATCCAGATCGGGGCCACCCGGGTCGTGAATGGAAAACTGCTGCGCCAGGAGTCGTTTGAACAGCTGGTAGACCCCAAGCGCCGTCTTACGCCTGAATCGATCCCGATCCACGGCATCCAGCCCGAGATGCTGGTCGGCAAGCCGACCATCGACAAGGTGCTGCCGGCCTTTCATGCGTTTGCCGCCGATACCATCCTCATTGCCCA
>JAEUNS010000183.1 GCA_016790005.1 Zoogloeaceae bacterium | reverse complement strand
GGGGCAGGATCTGGTCCACCTGCTCCTGAAGCGCTTCTTGCGCCGACCGCATGATTTCCTGTTCTCGCCCCGCTTCGACAACACTGCCCTTGCAAACACCACCAGCCAGGCAGACAAGCACCACAATCGCAGCAACGGCGGTGGCGAGCATCAACCATCAAGCAAAAAGTCAACGACAGAACCAACAGCAGCGCATAACGCGCTTGGTGGTGAGCGCTCGAAAGGCTAGAATCGCGGACTGCGTGATTGGCATTGCTGAAATCGATACAGCGAAGACTCAACGCTGTTCAAGTTCTATCTCCTCGTAGTTCAATGGATAGAACGGCCGCCTCCTAAGCGGCAGATACAGGTTCGATTCCTGTCGAGGGGACGTAAGACTTAAGCGCAGCTGGCACAAATAGGGTTAGCGTAAGCTCGCAATCATTGCAGCAAGATACCCGACCGGGATCGCATAGCTGATCCCCGATGGGTCGCTCAAGACTCTTTCTTTTGTCGATTTGACGAATACCATGTTGATGACGCCGATCACCTCACCGGTAACCGGGTGGAAGACCGGGCTGCCGCTGTTGCCTGGATAAGCTGTTGCGTCAAGTTGATAGACCCGGAAGGGGTCGTTCGCGAGCCGCCGGATCAGAGCAGGGTCGAGTTCGCGTGCCCGATTTTGCGGGATTCCGATGGGCGTTATCGCCGAAATGATGCCCCGGTGGGTTACCGGGAAGAAACCCAGAGCGTTCCCGATCGGGAAGCCGGTAAAAGCGATGTCCTGCCCCTCGCTCACCTCGACCCGCTCCGCCAGGGCCAAAGCGGGTAAGGGGCTTCCTTCGATCGACAGAACGGCCAGATCTCGCCCTTCATCGAATCCGACCTGCTTTGCCGGGCGAACCTCGATTGTTCCAGAATTGCCCGAAAGCGTCGCGATTGCGAGCGTTTCGAACGCATCTGTCGCGATCTTCTCCGGCAAGACATGGGCGTTGGTTGCAATCAAGCGTCCATTCCCCACTGCGAAACCCGTGCCATGAAATGCGAACGACGGATTCCGCGTTCGTTGAAAAGTCCCCACGGCCACAATCGATGGTTTGACACGGACTACAGTTGCGGGCAAATCGGCTGTTGCAACTGCCGGAACGCAGGCGACTATTGCCCCCGCAACCACCGCACCAAGCACCCGCCGGCGCATACGGTACGGCGCATCACACTTCATCGTCGATACGCTCATTGACCGGCTTTTTCCTGCGATGCAAGTCTGATTGCGACGAACACCGGACTCGGCTCGACCAGCTTGCTGTCGAAGGGGTGATGGCGCGTTTGAACATGCCGCATGACCCGCTCCACATAAGCCTGGGTTTCTTTGTAGGGTGGAATCCCGCGATAGCGATCAACGGCGCCCTCGCCCGCATTGTAGGCCGCCGCAGCGAGCACGAGATCGCCCTCGAAGTAAGCCAGCAACCAGCGTAGGTACGCAAGTCCGCCCTTGATGTTCTCACGCGGATCGAAGGCATTGTGCACGTTGAACCGGGCGGCGGTATCCGGTATCAGTTGCATGACCCCCATTGCATTCTTCGGCGAAACCGCGCCGGGATTGAGCGCCGACTCGGTCACCGCAATGGCCAAGGCAAATGCCGGACTGATCTGGTAATGACTGGCGAGTTCCACGACCATCTGCGCAATTTCACGCCGTTCCTTCGATAGACTGCGCATTCGCTGCTCGATGTTCCACTCGCTCTCGGCAAACACGGCCGGTGGCGTATCGAGACAGTTCGGTCGTTGGGCCAGATCCTTACCCGTGAAACGCAACATGTTGCGGGCCTGCTCATCCCCGCGCTCTGCCGCCATTGAGAACAAGGCACTGGCAAAGGCGTCATTGCGATCGATCCCGCGGCCATTGGCATACATCCACCCGAGTGCGTACATCGCGCCGCCATCACCCAGGCGCGCAGCTTCGCAATAAAGTGCCGCAGCCTGGTTCGGGTCACGCGCTACACCCTCACCATGTTCATGCGCGAGCGCGCTTTCGGCAAGCTGTCGCGCGTACTCCTCGACCGATTCAGCCGCCTTCGCAGGGTCGCCCTGCCCCACCGCGTGCAGTGTGGTCGAAAACAACAGCGCCACCCCTGCACAACTCAGCTTTCGCGATAACCTGAAGCGCTTCACCACACTACCGCCCTACCTTGAAAAATGTAGCCCTTGGTTGGTTTTAGCAGCCGAAGCTCAAAGCCGCCACACTTTCGCCCCGGCTTTGGCCAGTGCTACTTGATCAAAGCTCGACTTGACGTCAACGAACACGCCTGAATCCGACAATTTCTCGAGCATTCGATCAGTCGGCATCGCTAGAAACGACTGGTGCGAAACCGCAGCCACGATAGCGGACGCTTTAGGCAGTGCGTCCCACGAAACGAGCTTGACCCCGTACTCATGTTCAGCCTCTGCCGATTCGGCAACCGGATCGTGTACATGCACCTTGCAGCCAAAGCTCTCGAGTTCATGGATCACATCGATTACCTTGCTGTTTCGCAGATCGGGGCAGTTTTCCTTGAATGTCAGACCGAGAACTATGACGTCGCAACCCTTGATTGAATGCCCTGCCTGGATCAACTCCTTCACCGTCTGCTCGGCAATGAACTTGCCCATGCCATCGTTGATGCGCCGACCGGCCAGGATAACTTCGGGGTGGTAACCGAGCATTTCGGCCTTGTGGGTGAGATAGTAAGGATCGACACCGATGCAATGCCCACCCACCAGACCCGGCCTGAACGGCAGGAAGTTCCATTTGGTACCTGCAGCCTGGAGCACTTCGAGCGTATCAATGCCGATGCGGTGAAAGATCAGGGACAACTCATTCATCAAGGCAATGTTGAGATCGCGCTGGGTATTCTCGATGACCTTGGCCGCTTCGGCGACCTTGATGGAACTGGCCGGATACACACCGGCAACGATCACCGAGCCATAAATCTCCTGAACCTTTGCCAGAGTTTCGGGTGTGTCGCCCGACACGACCTTGACGATCTTGGTAACGGTACGCTCCTTGTCGCCCGGGTTGATTCGCTCGGGGGAGTAGCCGACGAAGAAGTCCTCCTTCCACTTGAGCCCCGACTCACGCTCAAGAATCGGGATGCAGACCTCCTCAGTCGCACCTGGGTAAACGGTCGATTCGTAAACGACGATGGCACCCCGCTTGAGGTTGCGCCCGACCGTCTGGGATGACTTCACCAAGGGTGTGAAATCGGGTTGGTGTGCCTCACCCACGGGTGTGGGCACAGCAACGACAATGAAGTCGGCCTCGACCAGCACCGTCGGATCGGTGTGGCACGTCAGTTGCGTTGCAGCACGCAGATCTTCACTAGAAACCTCACCGGTGGGATCCACGAAATTCTTGTAGGCGGCAACCTTTTCGGCCGAGAGATCGAAACCCAGCGTCCGGTACTTTTTACCGAACTCAACCGCGAGTGGCAATCCAACATAGCCAAGCCCAATGACCGCAATCGTCGTCATCTGATAATTCCTTACAAATTCAATATACGAGCCGCAAACCATGTGCGGCCTTGGTCAAATCGATTCAAAGACCCTGCCGCAGACGGGTCGCCTCAACATACAAGGGACTGTCTGCCGGAGCCTCCTTGAGCACTTCGTCCAGCCTCGTACGCGCCTCGTCCTTCTTGCCTAGTTCGATATACGCGTTGACGAGATTGATTTTCAGTGCGCCGCTGCGGGGTGCAAGCTCAACCGCACGCTCGAGCATGGCCAAACCCTTGTCATGCTCGCCCTTCTTGATCAGCAGCAAGCCCAGCGTGTCAAGCACTGCAGCATTGTCGGGCGCAAGCCTCAAGGCCCGCTCGCCCAGCTCTACGGCATCGGCCCGGCCAAGTTGCCCGGCGACCCAGGCAAGATTATTGAGGGTCAGCGCATTGTCGGGATTGATCACAAGGATCTCGCGATAGTCTTTCTCGGCGGCCTCCAGGCGTTGCTCGGCAATCGCTCGCTCGGCACGATAGCCCCGGGCGACCAGATCGGCGGGATTCGCAGCAATCCATTCGGTCAGGGCAGTGTCGGCTTCGGTCACTTTGCCCGCTCGGGTCCTGGCCGTATGAAGTTTGGCTGCAAGCTCGCCGGATGCTGCCTTGCCAAATGCAGACTCGAAGGCCTGAACCGCCTCTGCCCATCTTTCGCGCGCCATCAGTACATCGCCTTCCATCACGAAGCCCTGGGCTGCCTCGGGTCGTTGCTTTTGCACATCACGCGCTATCGCAACGGCCTCATCGAACTTGCGTTCCTGAGCGAACAAGGCGAAGAGCCGCTGTTGTGCATCAAGGTAATCCGGTTGGATCGCCAAGGCACGGCGCAAGCTCTGCGTCGCACCACCTCGATCACCGTTAATACTCTGCGCATTCGCGAGTGCAACCAGCGGCTGCGGCGCACTTGGTTGGAGCGCGACAAGGCGATTGTAAGATGCGATGGCTTGCTGCCGGTCACCCGCTGCCAGTTGGGCTTCGGCCAGCACACTCAGCGGCAGAGGGTCGTTGGGATTTGCGGCAACGACCTCCTGGGCGACAGCAAGGGCCTTGGCCATATCACGCTGGCTTAGATGAAAGCGGGCTATCGCAAGCTTTGCCGACATCGACGTCGGATTCGCCTTCAGGCCTCGTTCAAGCGTGGCCAGAATGTCAGCCGGTGCATCTGCCGTGCGAAGCTGGAGTTCGGCCAGCAGAAGATAGGCATCGACCGAGGTCGGATTAGCCACAATCAGCCGCTCAAAGCGTTGCTTGGCGTCAGCTACCTTGTTCTCGGCCAGATCGATTCGGGCAAGATTGACCGCTGCCGACAGAAAGGCTGGATTAAGCTCCAACGCCTTCCCGAACGCCGCGCGCGCACCGGAAAGATCGCGCTTCGCCATCAGAATGCCGCCCTTGACATTGTATGTCTGAGGGTTCTGCGGCTGCTTGAGCTCGAGTTGCTGCTGAGCCTTCAAGGCTTCGTCATAGGCCCCGGACCGCAAGTGGGCCAGCACCAGCGCAAATTCAGGCTGGCCAGTCCCACCTTCAAGCTCGGTCGCCGACTCAAGATCCGCCAGTGCCCGCTCGGTGTCGCCGGCAGACATGCGCGCGATGGCGAGCCGCGTACGCGCCCCGGCATCCTCGGGACTGGCATCAACCGCACGCGCAAAGAAAGCGGACGCGTTATCGATATCGCCCGTCGCGAGGTGAATCTGCCCCGCGAGGGTCATCGTGGTCGCATCGCTGGCAGTGTCCGTCAGGGGTTTGACCACTTCACGCGCGCGGGTCGCATCGCCAGTGGAGAGTAGCGACGCAGCCAGAAGCCTCCGGGCCAGGGCCTGCCCCGGATCGCGCGCCAACACCGTCTCGAGATAACGTTGCGCCTGTACATGTTGCTCAAGTTTCAGATAGATGCTGCCGGCAAGCAACTGGGCCGGCAGATAGTCGGGCGAGACGCGCAATACGGCATCGATGGACTCGCGCGC
>JAEUNS010000179.1 GCA_016790005.1 Zoogloeaceae bacterium | reverse complement strand
GACGACCATAGCGTCTTGGCACCACACCTTCCCATCCCGAACAGGACCGTGAAACAAGACCGCGCCGATGATACTGCACCTCGCGTGTGGGAAAGTAGGTCATCGTCAGACTAACTATCCAGAAAAAAGCCGCTCAGAGTAAATACTCTGAGCGGCTTTTTTGCGTCTTCAAATGACTGTTTCTATCTGACGTGACGGTGTGGTTCGGGCAGAATGTCACTCCTGTCTCATGACTGCGTGAGCGTATGAATTTCGACGTTCTTATTGTTGGTGCGGGACTCGCGGGTGCCAGTCTGGCAGTGGCATTGCAAGCGACCAAGCTCAAGCTTGCAGTCGTAGAGTCCCGGTTGCCCGTGGTTCCGATCGGCCTCGACCAGCGCGTTTATGCGGTCAGTCCGGCCAGCCAGCGATTTCTTTCTGGAAGCGGTATCTGGGAGCGGCTGGACAGGGACCGGATTTGCGCTGTACGGGAGATGGACATCCATGGTGACAAGGGCGGACATTTGCGATTTTCCGCGCACGACGCCGGTCTGGCTGAACTTGCATGGATCGTCGAGTCCTCATTGATGTTGTCGGAACTCTGGGAAACGCTCAAAAGACAGCACAACGTCACCCTGTTGTGTCCGACGACCTGCTCCAGCCTCAGCATCGACATCGACTCCGCTGCCTTGACCCTCGCGGATGGCCAAGTCGTGCGCTCACGGCTCGTGGTGGCTGCCGACGGCGTCAACTCCTGGGTGCGCGGCCAGGTTGGCATAGCAACAGAACTGCAGCCCTATCGGCAACATGGTGTCGTTGCCAACTTCGGTTCGGAGAGGTCGCATCGGCAAACCGCCTATCAGTGGTTTCGTAAGGATGGTGTCGTCGCGCTCTTGCCGCTCGGTGCGCAGACTGTCTCGCTGGTATGGTCTTGCAGTGATGAATTTGCCAGCGAGTTGCTGGCGCTGGATGATGCGAGTTTTTGTGAGCGGGTGGTCGAAGCAAGTGGCGGCAGCGTCGGCGGCCTGCAACTGGTAAGCGATCGCGCGGCCTTCCCCTTGCGTTTGATGCGAGTGGAAACACTCGTCAAGCAACGCGTTGCGTTGATCGGCGACGCGGCACACGCCATTCACCCATTATCGGGGCATGGCATAAATCTTGGATTCCAGGACTCATGTGCTCTTGCTCAGGGACTCGAATCACTGGCCTCGTGGGAGGATCCGGGTGATCTCTCGGTGTTGCGCAGGTACGCCCGCGCGCGCGCCGAAGAGCCATTGCTCATGCAGTACTCCACCCACGGTTTAAGCCGACTGTTCGGGATGGAGGGCGCTGCGGTTTCGTACCTGCGAAATATTGGAATGAACCTCACGAGCAACATGCCTGTCCTAAAGGATGCGCTCGTAAGGTATGCGACCTTGGGCCATTTTTGACTGGAGAAAGTAATGCATCGATTTTTTGTTCGCTCACTGTTGCTCGCCTTATGCGCCGGAGTTTCCGCTGTTCAGGCGGACGAAGGCGCGGTAAAGCAGGCAATGGAGGCGTTCGTGGGCGCACCTGCGGTCGAGACCGTCAAGAAGACTGACTTTGATGGCGTATATGAAGTGCTCCTCAAGAGTGGCGAGCTCGTTTATACCAACGAAAATGTGGACTACATCTTTGACGGCCGGATCATAGATACCAAGACACGTAAGGACATCACCGAGGCGCGTCTGAACCAGCTTTCGGCGATCGATTTCTCGACCCTCGCTCTGGATCAGGCGATCAAGCAGGTTAAGGGCAATGGTACCCGCGTCATTGCCACCTTCGAAGATCCGAACTGTGGTTATTGCAAGCGCCTGGGCAAGGATCTCGCGCAGATGGATGACGTGACGATTTACACCTTCCTGCTGCCCATTCTCAGCGAGGACTCGACCAAGAAGTCGCACAACATCTGGTGTGCAGCGGACCAGGCCAAGGCCTGGAACGACTGGATCCTGGACGGCGTTGCGCCCAAGGCTGCCAAGTGCGATACCACGGCAGTTGACAAGAACGTCGCGTTTGCGAAGAGCCATCGGATCCAGGGAACACCTACAATTTTTCTGGCCGACGGTCGTCGCCTGGGAGGTTATCTGCCGCTTGCGCAGCTGGAGCAGGCACTCGCCGAAGTTCCCGCGAAATAGAGACTTGGCGGGCTATAGAAAATGCTTGTTGACGTGACCCTGGCCCTGGAATAGCAGGGCCAGGATCACGTCAGGGCTGGTCGCTATTCGGCAACAGTACCCACATCTGGCCCTGCTGGCGCATCTTACCCGCCATTGCCCCGGCATCGGTACCGAATCCCCAAAACAGATCGGCTCTCACCGGGCCCTTGATCGCGCCGCCGGTGTCCTGGGCAAGCATCAATCGATTGAGTGGGCGGGTGCTGAGTGGATAGGTGGTCGCAAGAAAGACGGGCGCGCCAAGAGGGGTGTAGCGGGGATCGACGGCGATGCTGCGCTCCCGGCTCAGCGGAACAGCCAGGGCGCCAACCGGCCCGTCACTGCTGGCAGGTAGTTCCCTGAAAAACACATAGCTTGGATTGGTGTTGAGCATCTCATGCAGTCTATCCGGGTTGTCGCTAGACCATTTCTTGATGCTCTCCATCGAGGCCTGCTCAAGGCTCAGTTCGCCCTGTGAAACCAGCCATCGGCCAATGGATTGATATGGATGCCCGTTTTGGTCTGCATAGCCGATGCGCGCCCTGCTGCCGTCGGGTAGTTCGATCTGGCCTGAACCCTGGACCTGGAGAAAGAACAGATCGATTGGGTCGGACGCCCAAAACAGGACGTCCGCGGGCACATTGGGACCCAGTTTTTCGATCTGTTCGCGCGACCAATAGGGCAGGACCTTGTTATCCACCAGCCTGCCGCGAAGACGCAGGTTCTTGAGGTCGGGATGGGTGTCTGCAAGGTCGATGGTCAGCATGTCGGAGGGGGGCGCATGTACGGGCCAACGGTATTCCGCCGATGCGCTACGGCTACCCTTGATGAGCGGTTCGTAGTAACCGGTAACCAGCCCTGACGTACTGCCATCAGGGTTTACCGTTTGCCAGGGTGTAAAGCGCGACTCGAAGAACTCCCTGACCGTCGAGCGCGCCGGACGCTCTCCAAGCAGCATCGCCTCGCTGCAAACATTTTGCCAGCGTGGCTGTCGCGCGATGACCTTGCAGGACTGCAGGAACGCCGGCCAAGCTTGCTCATGCGCATCCTGCGCCCAGTTTGCAAGCTCGGACCACTGGGCGCGCTTCAGCGGTTCAGCGGGTGGCGTTGTCGGTTTTGGTTCCGTGCTGGCAGGGCACGTCGGACAGGGGGGGCATGTAGCGGTTCCGGGACATGCGACCTTGTCGTCGGGGCCTGAGGATGTTGTGCATGCGCTGGCGAGCACAATCGTCGCAATCATGCAGTACAGCTTGGTTGTTGAAACGCAGGGATCGGCTTTCATCAGCACCTTCGGTTAGACTCATCCGGCAGGGGCTTAGTATAGCGGGCTGACAGGCTCAAATCTTGGAGTGGATGATGTGGGTTATCTTGCTTGAGGCTGCAGTTGCGCTTTCGTTGCTGCTCATCATCGTATGGACAACATGGCCGAAGCGCTCGCGGTCGGATGCACAACACACGGAAAAGGACAAAGAGGTTGAGCATGACTGATTTCGCAAGTTTGCTGCAGGCGGCCGAGCGGCTCATCGGGCGGCTCGAGGCGCTTGTGCCGGCAGGCACGGTCGAGCCCGACTGGGATGGGGCAGTCGCATTTCGTTGGCGCAGGCACAATGGCCGTGCGGGGCTGCAGGCGGTCATGCGGCCACATCAGGTTCGTTTGAAGGATTTGTGTGATATCAACGATCAGAAAGCGCGGGTCGATCAGAATACGCGCCAGTTTCTGGCTGGGCGCAGCGCCAACAACGTGTTGCTGACCGGGGCCCGGGGTACCGGCAAGTCCTCGATGGTGAAGGCGCTGCTCAACGCCTACGCGCGCAAGGGCCTGCGTCTGGTCGAAGTGGACAAGGACGATCTGATGGACCTGCCCGACATCATCGAGATGCTTGACGGCCGACCCGAGCGCTTCATCCTGTTTTGTGATGACCTCTCGTTCGAGGAGGCCGAACCGGGCTACAAGGCGCTCAAGAGCGTGCTCGATGGTTCGATCGCAGCGCTTCCGGAGAACGTATTGATCTATGCGACCTCCAACAGGCGCCATCTGATGCCGGAATATCACGACGAAAATCGCATGACCCGCCATGCAGATGGTGAGATACATCCCGGCGAGGCGGTCGAGGAGAAGGTCTCGCTGTCGGAACGCTTTGGCCTGTGGGTTTCGTTCTATCCGTTCTCGCAGGATGAATACCTGCGCGTGGTCGAGCACTGGTTGAAGGTCTTCGGCATCGACAAGGCAGTCGTTCAGGAGGCCCGCCAGGAGGCCTTGCAGTGGGCGCTGTTGCGTGGATCACGCTCGGGGCGGGTCGCGTGGCAGTTCGCCCGCGACTTTGCCGGCCGCATCGGCTAGGGCGGGCACCATGAGCAAGTTGGTCGAGGTGGCTGCCGGGGTCATCATGGATGGTGACGGACGGTTTCTGCTCGGTCAGCGGGCGGAGGGGACCTTTTACCCCGGGTACTGGGAGTTCCCGGGCGGCAAGGTTGAAGCCGGTGAGACGCCGGCGCAGGCGCTGGTGCGCGAGCTCGATGAAGAGCTCGGAATAAGAGTACGGGCGCTGCGGCCCTGGCTGGTGCGAGAGCATCATTATGAACATGCACGTGTCAGGCTGCATTTTTTCGAGGTGTATCGCTGGGACGGGGTGATCGCCGACCGCGTGCACAGCGCCTTGTCATGGCAGCACGGCGATGACCTCGGCGTTGCTCCGATGCTTCCGGCAAACGGCCCGATTCTGAAGGCGCTGCGCCTGCCCCGAATCATGGGGATTACCTCGACCCGGACATTCGGAGTCAGGCTGCAGCTTGAGTTGATCGAAACGGCCCTGGCGCGGGGTTTGAAGCTCGTGCAGGTACGCGAGCCGCAGATGGAGCCGGATGCGCTGCAAGATTTCGTCGGCGAGGTTTGCAATCTGGCAAAACCCCGGGGCGCTCTGGTGTTGATCAATGGACTGGACCCCGGTGCGGGGGCAGAACCGGCGGACGGTGTGCACCTGCGCGCGGACCAACTGCTGAAGCTCGCTGCCCGGCCCGACGCCAACTGGGTGGGGGCTTCGTGCCATACCCGCGAAGAGCTCGAGCATGCGGCCTGCCTGGGTCTCGACTACGCTTTACTAGGGGCTGTTCGCGAAACGGCGAGCCACCCGGGCGAGACGGGGATGGGATGGACACGATTTGCCGCCCTGGCGAAAGCGCTTCCGATTCCGGTATTTGCCATCGGTGGGCTCAGTGCGGAAGATCTCGATACGGCACGTGACACCGGTGCTCACGGCATCGCCGCGATTCAGGGGGCCTGGCGACCGCCTCGTGGAGCGTGACCGGGTAGGTCTTCTTCATCTTCCGGGGCAGGCACTGCTACCCGGTAAGCCTCAGAGGCCCAGGCGCCGAGATCGATCTGTTTGCAGCGGGTCGAGCAAAACGGTCGATCAGGGTTCTCGGCACTCCACTGGGCCGGTTTGCCACAGGTCGGGCACTTGACGACCCGTTTTACGGAACTGGCGCTCATAGTGTGCAGAACGTCAGCTCGAACCCGATGTCACGCTCAGCCAGGCGTGGCCGGGCGACCGTTTCGGGATACATGAAGCGCACATTGAGGGCGTATTTGTTGGCACTGATTTCGGGCACGAC
>JAEUNS010000099.1 GCA_016790005.1 Zoogloeaceae bacterium | reverse complement strand
GAAACCCAGCGCACGATGAAGCGCAGACCGGCGTCTTCGATAACGGTTTCTTCCGCCTGGATCGGGAGCAAATCGCCCGATGCACGGGCGCCTGCGCTGCGCTCGTCGACCGCATTCAAAAAATCAGCATCCATGCTTTCCCTCCGGTTTGACGATCAATATTGGCTGCTCGGTCGCCAGTATAAGGGCCAGGCACGACAAACCCGCCCGGCATGGATCAGACTTTGGCAACTGCCGGTCGGTTTGCCACCCAGATGCCGGCACCCACCAGCACCAACGCCAGCACGATCAGGGGTGTGAGCGGCTCGCCCAGCAGCACCACGCCGGCGAGCACACCCATGACCGGGGTCAGGAACGAGAATGACGAGACCCGGGTTGCGGGATAGCGGCGAATGAGCCAGAACCACGCGAGGTAGGCTCCGCTCGCGACCACCACGATCTGATAAGCGAGCGAGGCCCACACCCGCGCGCTCGGGGCAAAGACGCCGGCCTCGCCAAACGCGATCGAAAGCAAGGGCAACACCAGCGCAGACACCCCCAGTTGGTAAAGCAGGGTCTTCTCCGGCGCGCTGTGCGCCAGCACCGTGGCCTTGACCGTCAGCGTCGTGGCCGCCCAGAACAGCGCGCCGGCGAGCATCATCAGATCACCGATCCAGGCCTGTCCAGCCGGGCGCACCAGGTTTTCGCCAAACAACATCAACACCCCGGCAAACGCCAGCGCCATGCCCAGCCATTGGGCCTTGCGCATGTTCTCGTTCGGGAGCCACACAAGCGCTCCCAGCGCCACAAAAAAGGGCGCGGTGTATAAGAAGATCACGCCACGTGACGCATCGGTGAACTGCAGCGCGGTAAAGATCAGCCCGAACTCACCAGCAAACAAGACCCCGGTCGCGATGCCCGGCCACAGCGTACCGTCAGCCTCCCACAAGCGGATTCCACGCCACTGAGCCCAGGCCCAGACCAGTATTGCTGCACCGGCCGAGCGCATGCCGGACTGCCACATTGGCGAGATACCCTCGTTGCCTAGTTTGACGACCACGTTCTGCACGCCCAGTACGGCGCACATCAACACCATCAGCACGACCGCGAGGCGATCCAGTTCGGCTTTTTGCACAGGCATCAGACGGGGCTCCGCATCGCTCAGTCGACCACCCGCAGCGGACCGATGCCCGACGGAATCTGCAGGCGTGCACGCAATGCCCGGGTGACCTCGATCCGCCCGTCCTGATCGACGCGCAACGCATGGTCGATGTCATAACGGCGGGTCTGTTCGCGCCAGCCATCCGCCGCAATGAAGGCGGGCTTGCTGGCGGCATCGGAGAGGGTGCCGGCATTGGTACGCGGCGTGATCAGCACTGACAGCGACTGCGTACCCCGCGCCGGCTCGCCGGTGCGCGGATCGAGCAGGTGGGCATAGCGCTCGCCATCGAGATCGAAAAAGCGCTGGTAATCGCCCGAGGTGCCGATGGCCTCGCCGTCGTAGATGGGCAGGGTCGCGAGCGGGCGCGGCTCGCGCGGATGCTGAATGCCCAGGCGCCAGGGAATATCCCCCTTGCTGCCCAGCGCCATGACATTGCCGCCGATGTTGACCAGTGCATTCCTGATGCCACGCGCCCGCAGAATTTCGACCGCGCGATCGAGCGCATAACCCTTGGCATAGCCACCGAGGTCGAGTTGCACCGCCGGGTTGGTGCTGACAATCACGTTGCCGTCGATCATCACATCGCTCATGCGCGGATGCGCATCGACCAATGCCTTCAGCGCCCGCGGATCGGGCCTGAGGGGCACGAACTCGTCATTGTGAAAACCCCACAGTTCAATCAGGCTGCCAATCGCCGGATCGAAAAGGCCATCGCCCAGCGCGGCCAAGCGCTTGGCATCACCGAGCAAGGCGGCGAGTTCATCCGAAACCGTGGCGCTTTCACCGCGCGCGATCGCCTCGTTGAGTTGGGTGAGTTCGGACGGCTCCCAGGCATGAAAGGCGCGATGCAGCCGATCGAACTCCTGCAGTACGGCCGCCATTGCCGCCTCGGCGGTTTCATGCGATTCGCCATAAACGCTCAGATCAACCCGGGTGCCAAAGACATAAGCCTCCTGATGCAACACCTGCGGACGCGAACACCCTTGCAACGCTAGAATCAAGGCCAGCGCAAAGACCGCCGCAGCCAGGCGGCGAATCGAAAACACTCGGCCGATCATGCGCAGGCGGCTTCGAGCTTGTCGATGAACAGTCCGGCAACCGAAAACCCGGTCTGGGCGCCGATCTCGACGAAGCAGGTCGGGCTGGTGCAATTGACCTCGGTGAGGCAGCCACCGATCACGTCGAGCCCGATCACCATCAGCCCGCGTGCCCACAGCACCGGCGCGAGAGTCTCGGCGATCTCGCGTTCACGCGCGGTCAGGGGCATGGCCACTCCGCGCCCGCCAGCGGCGAGATTGCCGCGGGTCTCACCCGCCTTGGGAATGCGTGCGAGCGAATAAGGCACGACTTCACCGCCGATGATCAACACCCGCTTGTCTCCCTCGACAATCTCGGGCAGATAGCGCTGGGCCATGATCGTACGCGCACCATCATGGGTGAGCGTCTCGATGATCACATTGCGATTGGGGTCGTCCGCGCGCACCCTGAATATCTGGCTGCCCCCCATGCCATCGAGCGGTTTCAAAACCACATCGCCAAGCTCGTCGATGAAGGCCTGGATATCCACCGGATCGCGCGCCACCAGGGTGGTGGCGGTGAACTGGGCAAACTCGGTGATCGCGAGTTTCTCGGAATGGTCGCGGATCGCGCGCGGATCGTTGAATACCCGCGCCCCGCCGGCCACCGCACGCTCGAGCAGCCAGGTGGCGGCGACATACTCGAAGTCGAAGGGCGGATCCTGGCGCATCACCACCGCATCGAATGCGGCGAGCGGCATCTCGGCGCTCTGGCCGGCCTCGTACCAGGCGTGATCGTCAGCCGACACCCGCAGTGAAAGGGCGCGCGCGCTCACCACACCATCGCGCCAGGCAAGCGCCTCGCGCCGCAGGGCAAACACCGTGTGACCACGTCGCGTCGCTTCGCGCATCATCGCGACACTTGAGTCCTTGTAGGGTTTCAGTTGCTCGAGCGGATCGAGAATGAAGGCGAGTTTCAGGCTGCGTGCCATGTGGGTTCACTAGGGGAAAGGGGTGAATTCAGACGGTCGCTTCAGCGTCGGCCGCGGCGTCCGCGGGAACGGTTTCCTCGATTTCGACCGAGGCGGCCAGCAAAGCCAGTCGCGCGACCACGCCATAGGCGTAGAAACGGTTCGGCGGCGCATCCGGTGCCTGAGCACTGTCGGGCAAGGTGCAACAGGTCTCGAAGGCCAGCGGCTCGAAGTGCATGCCGGGCGCATTGAGATTCTCGTCACGGCCCCGCTCGGTATGAACCCGGTAGAAGCCGCCCACCACATAGTGGTCCATCATGTAGACGACCGGCTCTGCGACCGCTGCACCAAGGGTCTCGAAGGTGTGCACGCCTTCCTGGATGATCACCTCGTGCACCTGCAGGCCCTCTTTCACCACCGCCATCTTGTTACGCTGGCGGCGATTGAGGCCGACGACTTCGGACGCATCCCTGACCGTCATCACACCCATGCCATAGGTGCCGGCATCAGCCTTGACCACCACGAACGGGGTCTCGGTGATACCGTATTCCTTATACTTGGCACGAATGCCGGTGAGCAGCGCATCCACCTGCGAAGCCAGGCATTCCTCGCCGGTGCGATCTTGAAAATTGATCTGGCCGCACACACCGAACTCGGGATTGATACGCCAGGGGTCGATGCCGATGACGTCGGCGAACTCGCGCGCGACCCTGTCGTAGGCGGCCGCATGGCGAGACTTGCGCCGCACATGCCAACCGGCATGCAACGGCGGTATCACCCATTGCTCGTCCAGCCCCCTGAGCATCCCGGGAATGCCGGCCGACAAGTCGTTGTTGAGCAGCACCGCGCAGGGATCGAAACCGGCCAACCCGAGCCGCCCACCCTTGCGCACCAGCGGCTCGAGGGTGAGTGTGGAACCATCCGCAAGCTCGAGCGTGGTCGGGGCGGTGACATCGGGAAGCAGGCTGCCGATGCGCACGGTGAGCCCGGTGAGGCGCAGAATCGAAACCAGCTTGGCGACGTTCTGCAGGTAGAACTGGTTGCGGGTGTGATTCTCGGGAATCAACAGCAAATGACGCGCGTCGGGGCAGATGCGTTCGATCGCAGCCTGCGCCGCCTGCACGCACAAGGGCATGAAGGCATCGGCAAGGTTGTTGAAACCGCCGGGAAACAGATTCATGTCGACCGGCGCGAGCTTGAATCCCGAATTGCGCAGATCTGTCGAACCGTAAAACGGCGGCATGTGATCCTGCCACTGCACCCGCATCCACTGCTCGATGTCGGTCGCGGAATCAAGAAAACGCTTCTCCAGCTCCAGCAGCGGGCCGGTAAGTGCGGTGGTGAGGTGTGGGACCATGAGTGCTGTTCTCGCTTGGACCGCAGCATGATCGCTGCAGCTATCTACAAATTTTTGGGCAATCTTACACCAGAGCGTGAGCGGGGCTCACCACCATGGTGCGCGAACAACCCACATGGGGGCACGCCGTTGAATTGAAAGATGCGTGACCGCCAGAAGCCTGCGCAGTGCCTGAGTGGCCCCCGGACGGCTGATTCGCCCGACCCTCAACAGCATTTTGACTGAGCAGCAGATTGCGGTAGTCTCTGTCGCTTTCAAAAAGGAGTAGTACCCATGGCCAAAGCTACCGCCCGTCACATCCTCGTCGATACCGAGGCACGTTGTAAGGAATTGAAAGCCGCGATCGAAGGCGGCGCGGACTTCGCTCAGATCGCGAAAGAGAATTCCACCTGTCCGTCGGGCCGCGACGGGGGCAATCTGGGCTCCTTCGGTCCGGGCCAGATGGTCAAGGAATTCGACACGGTGGTGTTCAGCGCCCCGATCAATGTCGTTCAGGGCCCGGTCAAGACGCAGTTCGGCTATCACCTGCTCGAAGTCACGAGTCGCCGCGACTGATCGGGCAATACAGCAGGCGGCGTGCAGCCGGGTGTTCGCCGAGCTCTTCAGCGCTCGATCAGCATGAGCCCCGCTGGCAGTGATTCACCAAAGGCACGCCGCCGGTCGGCCTCATCGAGCGTGACGACACTGCGCACCTGAGTAATCCAGCGCTCGGGCACGCCCGCCTGCGCCAGGCGCCGCGCCACCTCTTCGCGCAGCGCGGGTGGAAGGTCGCGGGCCCGGTCGCCGGTGTACCGGGCAAGCTGCGCCGCGGCAAACGCGGCCGGCTCGATTTTCTTCCAGTTCAACGCCAGGACCGCATCCAGCCACTCGCCCGCGACCTCGGGCGGCACCACCGTGTGCGGGCTGGCATAAAGCGGCTCGCGCGCCCCCACCCGACCCAAGGCCCACCACGCCTGGGCCTTTTCGGTCGGCTGGGCCAGGCGCTCCAGCAGCCAGCGCCCCACCTCGACCTTGTGATCCAGCGGCACCCGCTCGAGCGAGGCCGCAAGGCGCACCATGTCGTCATAGGCGCCCGCCGCCGCACCCGGATTGCGGCGCGGCGCGGCGATCGCGGCTTCGAGCTGTTCGGCCACATTCTCAAGCAGCACCAGTTGCGCCGAATCATCCAGACCGGCCGCAACACGGCGCCACAACGTCCACCACTCCGACCAGTTCTGGCGCTCGTTGACATACTGGATGCCCTGCTCGAACAGCAACCACAACTGCTCCAAGCGCCAAGCATCGAGCGGCGCCCCGACGCCGGGACGAAGGCAGTATCCGGCGAGGTTGAGCCATGTCCGCTCGTGCTCGGCCGAGCGCCTGCGCCGGCGGGCGCGCGCCCACAGCGCATCGAACAGTGCCCGCGCGAGCGCCATGTCCCAGTCGTCGCGCTTGCCGAGCAAGCCCTCGAGCTCACCGCGCAATTGCCGCACCGGCTTGTCGACACTACCGCGCGAGGGCGCACCAAAAGCCTTATCGACCCGCTCGACCGCCATATCGAAGCGCGGCGGCAGCCCGGCCTGCGGATCGGCCACCGCCAAATCGTCGCCCGCGCGCAGTTGAAACTCGAGCAACCAGCGCCGCTCCGGCTCGGCGACGCTTACACAGTGCATCTGCAGCGTGCCGACTTCGGTCATGGTGCTGACGAGTTCCACCATGACCTCGCCGCGCTTACCTGCGTCGGCCCCAGTGCCGACGACGGTCGTAATCGGCGGCAAGCGGACGAGCTCCTCACCCTCGAGCGGCACCAGTTCACCCGGCGCATGCAGCGTATCGGCACTGGATGCAACAAGATGAAAACGCACGGGTTGCCCCACCCGCAACGCAAAACGACGATCGGCCAAGTGGATCTCATCACCCTCGCCCGCACCACGTGGCAGCACGCAGATACCTCTTTGGCGGTTTGGCGTGTTATCCGATTCGTCTTCGAGCACCAGAAAGTAGCTGCGTGCCGAGCCGCCACCTATCGCCGGTGCCAACCCCTCGCGTACCAGTGCATACGCAACCGCACCGCGCGCCACCGCCACATCGGGCTCGACATTGTCCAGCCGCTGCAGCGGCCTGCCGCGCCAGTTGCCGAGCGCGCCGACGAGCCGCGCAGCTAGAAACGGCGAGTGAAACACGCCGCCGTTGAGCAATACCGTATCGGGTACGGGCAGCACGCCACTGGCAGCCGATTCGCCCAGCGCCGCGTTGGCCGCCGCGGCATGGCGGCGCAGGAATTCCCCCAGGTGGCGCGTGATCGCCGGGTCGGCAGGATAAGGCAGGCCGAACTCGACGATCCCGGCCCGCCTGCGGCGCGGTGCTTCATCGGCCCCGGCGTACGGGAAGAAACCGTCGGTGACCAGTTGCATCACTTCTGCGCGGGTCAGCTCGGCGGAGCGGGCGCCGCCCACCAGTCGGGCTCCGCTGCCGAGCAGGGTCACCTTGATGACTTCGGGTGCGTCGTCTGCAAGCAAACGCTCCTTGGCCATGCGACAGTGCTGCACCAGTTGCGAAAAGCGCGCGGCGCTGAGGCGTTGACCGGCATCTACCAGACGTGGCTCGAGCAAGTGTGCAAGAGCCAGATCCATGTTGTCGCCACCCAGCATCAGGTGCTCACCTACCCCGATGCGGGTGAGCTCGGGCAGGGTGTCGCCATGCCCGACCTGGATCAGGGTGAGGTCGGTGGTGCCGCCGCCAACGTCGCATACCAGCAGCAGGCGGCTCTGGCTCAACTCGGCCGCGAAGCTGGCGCGATGTCGAAACAGCCAGTCGTAGCAGGCGGCTTGCGGCTCTTCGAGCAGACGCAGGTTGGGCAGACCGGCCATTCGCGCCGCCTCGAGCGTGAGCGCACGGGCGCCCTCATCGAACGAGGCCGGCACGGTAAGCACGATCTGCTGCGCCTCGAGCGGCGCATCCGGAAAGTGCTGATGCCATGCCTGCCGCACATGCAAGAGGTAGCTCGCGCTCGCGGCCAGCGGCGAAACTTTGGGCACATCGTCGCCCGCCCCCCAGGGCAGGATGGGCGCCAGCCGATCAACAGCGGCGTGCGACAACCAGCTCTTGGCGCTTGCCACCACCCGCCCGGGCACAAGCGCGCCCAGATCGCGGGCGAAACGTCCGACCACTGCCTGCGCCACGCCGCCAGGATCGGGTGCAGCCCAGGGCAGCAGGGTGTCGCCGGGGGCCAGCTCGCCTTCTGCCGGGTGATAGCGCAAGGAGGGCAACAAGGGCCGCTCGGCCACCGACCCGGGGGCCACGAGCTGGGCAATGGGTAAAACCTGAATCTCGTCGCTGCCCGGCGCCGCATAGGCCACCACGGTGTGGCTGGTACCCAGGTCGATCCCAACGCGATAGCGACGCAGCATGACTTCAGCCGACATTCGACGCCCGAACGGCAAAGTGGCGCATGCGAGCATGCGCCAGATCGAATCGCGGTCTCATCCTGTGCCTAAGCGTCGCCACGCACCTCGAACTCGACCTTCCAGCGCTGATTGCCGTCAACCGGCACCGCTTCGAGTTCGAGCGTGCCGGCCTCGGTGACGCGCGCATGCAGCCTTACCCGCACGATCTCGCCGACTCTTCGCCCGTCGGCCGGCAGTGTGGCCTCGATCTCGTCGAGCTCCTGCAGTTCGTCGTCGCTCCAGGCGTCGAGCAGCGTCCCCACCTGATCCTGGCGCCGCACCGACGAGCCAAAGAAGCGAAACCGCACCGGTTCGCCGACTACCAGACCAAACTCCTGTGCCGGCAATGGTGCTTCGGTGCCCTCTTCCATACCGAACGGCGCGAGACACAGCGCCTCGATCGGCGGTTCCATACCGGGAACGGCCGGCATCGCGGACTCGACCGCAACATAGTAGGCACGGGCGGTGCCGCCGCGAATGCGCACCCCCTTGCCACGGCGCACATAGCCATAGTAAGCAGCGCCGCGTGCGACCGCCAGATCCAGGTCTGCCCCTGCGAGCAGGCGTGCAGGCGGCGCACCGTCGGCCTCGAGCCAGGCTGCGAGCGTGGTCAGCAGCCGCTCGGCGAGCAATCCGGACTTCAACACCCCGCCATTGAACAACACCGCGGTGGGGTGCAGAAATGTGGCGTCGGCCGGTGGCTGAGCATCGAAACCCTCGAGGTCGGCGGTGGCCTCGCGCTGGCGCGTCAGGAAGGCTGCGAGATGGCGGGTGACGGCCGCGTCCTGCGCATACGGCAGGCCCAGTTGGGTGAGCGCGCTGCGGGCGCGAGTCTGGGGGTGTTCAGACACGCCGACTTGCGGAAAGAAACCATCGAGCAGAATGGTGTCGAGCTCGCTGCGGGCAAGCTCGGTACGAATCGAACCACCCACCAGCTTCGAGCCACGGCTGGGCACCACCAAAGACACGGATTCAACCGCGGTGTCGCCCAGCAGCGCTTCCTTGGCCGCCCGGCAGGCATGGGCGAGCGCCCGGGTCTGCCAGGCATCGAGCTTGGTGCCCTGCTCTGCCAGTTTGCGCACCACCCCATAGGCGAGTGCGAGATCCATGTTGTCACCGCCCAGCAGAATGTGATCGCCCACCGCCACCCGGTGCGGCTCGAGCGTGCCATTGCGCTCGACCACGGCAATCAGCGACAGATCGGTCGTACCACCGCCGATGTCGACGACCAGGATGATGTCGCCCGGCCGAACCTCCTTGCGCCATGCGCCGGCACTATTCTGGATCCAGCTGTAGAGCGCGGCCTGGGGCTCTTCGAGGAGCGTCAAACGCTCAAAACCGGCCGCGCTCGCCGCCTCGGCGGTAAGCTCGCGCGCAACCGGATCGAACGACGCCGGAATGGTGACGGTGACATCCTGCTCGCCAAACGGTGCGTCGGGGTGCGCCGCATTCCAGGCCTCGCGCAAATGCGTGAGGTAGCGCACCGAGGCCTCGAACGGCGAGATGCGCTCGACCTCTTCGGGTGCCTCGGCGGGCAGAATCGGCCCGCGCCGGTCGACCCCGGGGTGACACAGCCAGCTCTTGGCGCTGGCAACCATGCGAATCGGGGTGGTGGCGCCACGCGCCCGGGCAAACGCACCGACCGCAAAGCGCTGGTCGGCCGTCCACGGCAAACCGAGATCGCCCGGAGCAAGTTCGCTCTCATGCGGCAGGTAGACGAAGGACGGCAACAGCGCCAGCGCCTCGACCGTGCCCGGTGCGCTTAGTTGCGGCACTTCCAATACCGTCAGTTCGGCCTGCTCGCCATCGCTGGCCTCGGTGTCGACATACGACAGCGCGCAATGGGTGGTGCCGAGGTCGATCCCGATCGCGTAACGCGGCGCGTCGCCATCGGTGTTCATGCTCATGTCCTTGTGGCTCACAGTTCAACCTCCGCCGGTGCGATGATCGCGCTGTCATGGCTTTGCGAGAGGCTGGGCAAGCGTGTTTCGGTGACCCGCCAGCCGCGATGGGTAAGTTGGCCGGTGAAGGGCGGCTGGCCCACCACGTTGCCGCTGAGTCGAATCGCCGCAGCGTCGAAACCGGCCGGCAGGCTGATCCGGTCGCCTTCGTTCTCGGTCCGCACCGGCTCCAGGCTGAAGTGCTCGCTAAGTGCCTTGCGACAGCCGTCATGCACCAGGCGCGCCGCTGCGCCGATGTCGGCGTCAGAGTAGGCAGCGATATCTTCCTCGACGAAATCGATCAGCCGCGCTTCGCGCTGCAGCAAGGCCAGAAGCTGCAGTGCCGCATCCGGCGCAACCTCCCGCAGCGGGTTCACCGGCGCAGCTTCGGCCGGGGCGGGCTCGGAAGCGGGCACATCGGCCTCGGAAGCGCCGGCGCGCAGGCGACGCACGCGCAAGGCCAGCTCGGCATTGCCGAGAATCGCGAAAAAGGTACCAAAGGCGAGCGAGATACGGCCAGGCAGAGAGGGTTTGGAGTCAGTCATTCAGGCTCTCCTGATTTACAGGGTGATTGGGGTCGGCGCGGTGACTTGGCGAGCGCAGCACATTCATACGCAAGCGACCGCGTAACCGCCGGATGGGTCTTGTTTTGCACTGCAATATAACTCATCAGCACACGAACCCGGGCAAATTGGCGGCGAAGATACCGCACTATTGGCTGCAAACGCCATCGCGCGTAACTCGGTCGGCGTGATCGACGGGTGACAAATCAGCGCTGTTCGGGCGAGAGGGGATTATTCGGGATTTGTAAGGAAGTAAGCTTTTATTGCAGTTCTAAACCTCGAGAACAATCATGCTTGCCAAGCTCACCTCCAAGAACCAGATCACCTTGCCCAAAGCTGCGGTGTCAGGTGTCGATGCCGCTGAGTAGGCCCACTCGAAACAGGAATCTCGGTCAAACGCCTTGCAGGTCAAACCGCGGCGTCGCCTACAGTTGGTAACAGCCTTCACCAGCGAATCAGCCTATTCTCGGAATCAAGCGACTACAGATAAGCACGCACTGCGTGAATTCAGTCGCGCCCGAGAGGCACGCCATGACCCGACATGAACACAAGACCCGGAGCACCGCCGGACTGATTTTGGTACTCGCGCTTACCCTGAGTGGCTGCGTGCTCGCCCCGGCCGACCCTTATGGCTACTCATACGAGGAAGAAGTCTATCTGGAGCCTTCGGCGCGCCCCATCTATCGCGGCTATGCACCCGCACCGGGATACGGTCGGACCTATGTGCCCGAACCGGATTACAGATGGAACCATGACGACCGCAGGGACGACCGGAACCGGAGCTATCGTGATCACGACCGGGACCGCGGGCACTGGGCACCACCGCCGAATCGCGGCAAACCTCCGGAGCGCGACCATGGGAAGAACCGCGATCGTGACAATGATCGCGCCAAGGATCGGCAGCGCGATCAGGACCGCAGGGCTGATAGTGACCGTGCCAGCCAGACGCAGCGCCGACTGGAACAGCAAAG
>JAEUNS010000049.1 GCA_016790005.1 Zoogloeaceae bacterium | reverse complement strand
ACACATCCTCACCAATACATACGGAATATCCATGCAAGAACTACAAAGAATCATCGACGAAGCCTTCGAGAACCGTGCGAACCTCTCCCCCGCCGCTGCACCCGCGATCGTTCGCGACGCCGTGGAGTCGGTCATCGCCGGGCTTGATTCGGGCCAGTTGCGGGTTGCGCAGAAGGTCGACGGCAAATGGGTCGTCAATCAGTGGATCAAGAAGGCCGTGCTGATTTCGTTCCGGCTGGCAGACAACCAGGTGATGCAGGGTGGTGCAAGCCAGTATTTCGACAAGGTGCCGACCAAGTTCGGCGACTACACCCCCGAGCAGTTCCGCGAGGGTGGATTCCGGGTCGTGCCACCCGCCGTTGCCCGCAAGGGTAGTTTCATCGCGCGCAATGTGGTGCTGATGCCCTCGTATGTGAATATCGGCGCTTATGTCGACGAAGGCAGCATGGTCGATACCTGGGCAACCGTGGGCTCATGCGCACAGATCGGCAAGAACGTGCACCTGTCCGGCGGCGTCGGCATCGGTGGCGTGCTCGAACCGGTTCAGGCCGGCCCGGTGATCATCGAGGACAATGTCTTCGTGGGCGCACGCTCCGAGGTCGTCGAAGGCGTGATCATCGAAGAAAACGCGGTGTTGTCGATGGGTGTGTATATCGGGCAGAGTACCCGCATCTATGACCGCGAAACCGGCGAGGTGCACTACGGCCGGGTTCCGTCGGGCGCGGTGGTCGTGCCGGGAAGCCTGCCCTCGGCGGATGGCAAATACAGCCTTTATTGCGCCGTGATCGTGAAGCGGGTCGATGCGCAAACACGCGCCAAGACCGGCATCAACGAACTCTTGCGCGGCGCCTGACGATAGACCTGTACGTATCGAGGGGCGCCCCTGGCGCCGCTCGCCTCACCTGTACGACCGGAGCGGAGAATCATTGCAATGATTTTCGACAAGCTGTTCCAGTTGATGGCCGAAAAGCAGGCTTCGGACCTCTTCATCACCGCAGGCGCCCCGATCCATATCAAGATCCAGGGCCACACCATGCCGATCAATCAGCAGGTCATGGAGCCGCCGATGATCGAGCGCATGGTCTACGAGATGATGAAACCGGAGCAGATCGAGCAGTTCGAGCACGACAAGGAGCTCAACCTCTCGCATGGCGTAAGGACGCTCGGCAACTTCCGGATCAACGTGTTCTGGCAACGCAACAGCATCAGCTCGGTCGTGCGCTTCATCCAGGGCGACATCCCCACCCTCGACAGCCTCGGCCTGCCGCCGGTGCTGGCCGATGTCGTAATGGAAAAGCGTGGTTTGGTGCTCGTGGTCGGCTCGACCGGCTCGGGCAAATCGACGACCCTCGCTTCGATGATCGATCACCGCAACCGCAATCGCACCGGCCACATCCTCACGGTCGAAGACCCGATCGAGTACCTGTTCAAGCATCGCCGCTCGATCGTGAACCAGCGTGAAGTCGGCATCGACACCCACAGCTGGCATGATGCCCTGCGCAACGCAATGCGCCAGGCGCCTGATTGCATCCTGATTGGCGAGATTCGCGATCGTGAAACCATGCAGGCGGCGCTCGCCTATGCGCAGACAGGCCACCTCTGCCTCGCCACCCTGCATGCCAACAACGCCTACCATGCGCTCAACCGGATCGTTAACTTCTTTCCGCTCGAAAACCGCTCGCTGCTCTATCTCGATCTCGCGGTTGCGCTCAAGTGCATTCTGTCGCAACGCCTCGCGCGCAAACCCGATGGCAAGCGAACCCCGGCGATCGAAGTCCTGATGAACACCCGGCATATCTCGGAGCTGATCCAGCGCGGCGAACTCAACGAGATCAAGGAGGCTATGGAGCAAAGTCTTGCACCGGGCTCGCAGACCTTCGAGCAGGATTTGTATCGCCTCTATCACGAGAAAGTCATTACGATGGACGAGGCGCTCGCAAACGCCGATTCACCGACCAACCTCGCCTGGCTGATCAACAATGCCCAGTTCGACGAACCGGCCACCGAGACTCAAAAGAAGCCCAAGCAGCCAGTCGACTTCGAAAGCACCGAACCGGATGGTGCTTCGTTTCGCGAGTTCTCGCTGCACCTGGCCGACGACTCCGGTAGCTGAAACCCTTAGCCCCTCGCCTCAAGCCTCATCCAGATGAAAGCACCTGCAAACTGCCCTACCCTCGAACTTGCTCGTACCCTCATTGCCCGTCCGTCCGTAACCCCGGAAGATGCCGGATGCCTGGAACTACTGAGTGCCCGCCTGGCCCCGCTTGGGTTTGCGCTCGATCGAATCGACCTCGGCGGCACCAGCAACCTGTGGGCGCGACGCGGCAAGGCCGCACCGGTGCTGTGCTTTGCCGGCCATACCGATGTGGTGCCCACTGGACCGCTCGAACAATGGACCTCGCCACCCTTTGAACCGACCCTGCGCGACGGCATGCTGTTCGGCCGAGGCGCTGCCGATATGAAGACCTCACTGGCAGCGTTTGTAACAGCGATCGAGAGTTTCGTAACGCGTGCCCCCGATCATTCCGGCTCAATCGCCCTGCTACTGACCTCAGACGAAGAAGGCGACGCGGCCAACGGCACCGTCAAGGTCGTCGAAGCCCTTGCCGCGCGCGGCGAGCGTCTTGACTACTGCGTGGTCGGGGAGCCCACCTCGGTCAATACCCTCGGCGACATGATCAAGAATGGTCGTCGCGGCTCGCTTTCCGGTACGCTTGTCGTCAAAGGTCTGCAGGGGCACGTCGCCTACCCGCAACTCGCGCGCAATCCGATCCACGACCTTGCCCCGGCGCTGGCCGAGCTCACCGCAATCCGCTGGGACGAAGGCAACGAGTTCTTTCCCCCGACCACCTTCCAGATCTCCAACATCAATGCGGGAACCGGTGCCAATAATGTGATTCCGGGCGAGTGCAAGGTGTTGTTTAACTTCCGTTTTGCATCGGTCACGACTGCCGAAGCACTGAAGGCACGCACCGACGAGATCCTGGATCGCCACGGGCTCGACTACAGTCTGAGCTGGCATCTGTCGGGCAAACCCTACCTGACCGGGCGTGGCAACCTGGTCGCTGCACTGTCCGATGCCATCCGGACCGAACTCGGCGTCGAAGCCGAACTGTCAACGACCGGAGGAACCTCGGACGGGCGCTTCATCGCGGCAGTCTGCGACGAAGTCGTCGAGTTTGGCCCGGTGAACGCCACCATTCACAAGATCAACGAGTGCGTTGCGATCGATGCGATCGAACCACTCTCGCGCGTGTATCAAGCAACGCTTGCGCGTTTGCTGACCCCGCAACAGGACTGAAATGAATCACCCGGACAACGAAAGCGGCTTTGACACCGACGATCATCATCACGAGGCCGGACCGCTCGCCGAACTGGTCACCGTGCGCGACTGGCTGCGCTATGCGGTGAGCCGCTTCAACCGTAACAAGGTGTTTTTTGGTCATGGCTGCACCAATGCCTTTGACGAAGCGGTGTGGCTGATCATGCATGCGCTCGACCTGCCCGCCGACCGCCTGGAGCCCTTCATGGATGCCTGCATCCTGGGCGAAGAGCGGGAACACCTGCTCGCACTGATCGATCGCCGGGTCGATGAGCGCGTGCCGACCGCGTATCTGACCAATGAAGCCTGGCTGAATGGGTTCAGGTTTAAGGTCGATCCGCGCGTGATCATTCCACGCTCGTTTTTTGCCGAGTTGCTCGAGGACGGCTTCTCGCCCTGGGTGAACGATCCGGAAACGGTCAGATCAGCACTTGACCTGTGCTGCGGATCGGGTTGCCTCGCCATTCTGATGACCCAGGCGTTTCCCAAGGCGCAGATCGTAGCAGTCGACCTATCCGACGATGCGCTGGCCGTAGCGCAAGACAACATTGACGACTATGGATTGAACGGGCAGATCGAGCTGGTTCGCAGCGATCTGTTCGAAGGGCTTGCAGACCGGCGCTTCGATCTGATCATCAGCAACCCGCCCTATGTGACCGAGGAGGCCATGCGCGCGCTGCCACCGGAGTATCTGCATGAGCCTCGCATGGCGCTGGCGGCCGGTGTCGATGGCCTGGATGTCGTGAGGCGGATACTGGTCGAGGCGCGCGCGCATCTCAACCCGGGCGGCCTGCTGGCGGTCGAGATTGGACACAATCGAAGCATTGTGGAATCCGCATTCCCCGAGCTACCCTTCGTATGGCTTGCGGCTGAGGGCGGTGATGACATGGTCTTCTTGCTGCATGCCGAAGACCTGCCCGGCTGAGCAAGCGCTGCCGCGGGTCGATTGCCCCTTCCCTATTTCGGTCGGCGCATCCAGAATGACAGCTTGATTGCGTAACACCATGCTCAGGGGATTCGGATCATGCACAGTGCGGCCACGATTCTGCTTATCGAGGATAACCCCGACGACGAGGCGCTGACCCTGAGGGCGATCAGCAAGAACGCGATCGGCAATCCGGTCGTGGTCGCGCGTGATGGCGTCGAAGCCGTCGACTACCTGTTCGGCACCGACGACTCCGGCAATCGGCCTCTGCCGGCCATCGTGCTTCTCGACCTGAAACTGCCCCGAATCGACGGGCTGGAGGTGTTGCGGCGCATTCGTGCCGATGAGCGCACCGCCCTCTTGCCGGTGGTCATCCTCACGACGTCGAGCGAGCCGCGGGATATCGAACAGGCCTATCAACTGGGTGCCAACAGCTACATCCGCAAACCGGTGGATTATCAGCAGTTCGTGCAGACCGTGGCGGCACTGGCCAGCTACTGGTTGTCACTCAACGTACCTGCAGCACGCTGAAGCCAGGCTTATGGGCCGGCGGCGGCTCAGGCAAGCAGCTTTTCGATCTCTTCAGCCAGTTCTTCGGGTTTGGTGGTCGGCGCAAAGCGCGCGACGATGTTGCCGTCGCGATTGATCAGGAACTTGGTGAAGTTCCATTTGATTGCTTCGGTGCCCAATATGCCCGGCGCGGCCGAGCTCAGATAGGCAAACAGGGGAGCCGCACTGGGCCCGTTGACGTCGATCCGGGCACTGAGCGGAAACGTCACTCCGTAGTTGCGGCTGCAGAAGCTGGCAATCTCATCGGCGTCACCCGGTTCCTGTGCACCAAACTGGTTGCACGGAAACCCGATCACGCTGAGTCCCCGTGCTGCAAAGCGCTCATGCAGCGCCTGCAAACCCGCGTATTGCGGGGTGAAACCGCACTTGCTCGCGGTGTTCACCAACAGCATGGCCTTGCCCCTGTATGCGTCGAGCGGCATCGGCGCACCGTCGAGCCGGGTAAGTTCAAAATCGAAAACGGTCTTTTCGCTCATCTCAGTCTACCTCGTCCATCCACGCCTGCTGAATGGCCTCGAGAATGCGTTCGCCACAATGTTTGGGGTCGTCGTCGAACTCTGGTAGTGCCAGCACCCAGTTCATCAGGTCGACGAAATTGATTTTCGTTGGATCGACCTCCGGCTGCGAATCTGCCAACTGAATCGCAATTTCGCTTACATCCGTCCATTTCATCAGTGCTTTCCTTCACGAGCCATGTTGATGGTGTAGCGCGGAATATCGATCACCAGCGGGGTCTGTCCGACCAGGGCTTGGCATGACAAACGCGAAAGCGGCTCCAGCCCCCAGGCTCGATCGAGCAGATCTTCCTCTTCTTCCCGCGCTTCATTGAGGGTATCGAAACCCTCGCGCACGACTACATGACAGGTCGTGCAGGCACAGGATTTTTCGCATGCATGTTCGATCTCGATACCGTTCTCGATCAGCGCATCGCAAATCGAGGTTCCGGGGCTGGCTTCGATCACGGTGCCCTCGGGGCACAGTTCGATGTGGGGTAAAACGATGATCTGGGTCATACCTGAATCTCATCTACTCTCTGTCCGGCAAGCGCTTTACGGATGCCTTGATCCATTCGCCTTGCCGCGAAATCGTCGGTTGCACGCGACAGCGCGGCCGCAGCTTGTTTGATCGCGCGGTGATCCTGCCCCGCACACAGCACGCGCAGCGCATCCATAGCCGTCGCGATCGCCTTGTGCTCGTCCGCAGAAAGCAGGTTGCCATCTGCCTCGAGCGCAGCCGTCGTGGCTTCGATGAGGCGCATGGCTTCGACCTGCTGCTCGGTGAGGGCGCGGGCGTTCATGTCATCGCCGGCGTGTTGCATGCCTTCGTGCAGCATTGCTGCGATTTCGTCGTCGCTGAGGCCATAGGACGGCTTGACCGTCACACTGGCCTCGACCCCGGAAGACATCTCGCGTGCCGAGACCGACAGCAGACCATCGGCATCGACCTGAAAAGCGACCCTGATCCGCGCCGAACCGGCAACCATCGGCGGAATGCCGCGCAGTTCGAAGCGCGCGAGCGAGCGACAGTCTGCGACCAGTTCGCGCTCGCCCTGGATCACATGAAAAGCCATCGCCGTCTGGCCGTCCTTGTAGGTGGTGAACTCCTGGGCCCGCGCAATCGGCAGGGTCGAGTTGCGCGGAATGACTTTCTCCACCAGTCCGCCCATGGTCTCGAGACCCAGCGAAAGCGGAATCACGTCTAGCAGCAACCACTCATCGTCGTTCTTGCGGTTGCCGGCCAGCACGTTGGCCTGCAGCGCTGCGCCGAGCGCCACGACCTTGTCGGGGTCCAGATTGGTAAGCGGCTCCTGCCCGAAGAAGGCGGCAACCGAGCGCTGAACGTGGGGCATACGGGTCGCGCCGCCGACCATCACCACGCCCTTGACCTCCTCGGGGGTCAAGCCGGCATCACGCAACACCTTGCGCATTGGCGCAAGGGTCTTCCTGACCAGATGCTCGGTCAGTTGAGCAAAGGTATCGCGGTCGATCGACAGATCGACCTCCTCACCGGAAGTCAGGCTGAGCTTGATCGGGGCCACATCGACTGTAGTCAACAACTCCTTGGCTTCGCGAGCCTTCATCAGCAGTCTGCGTGCGTCCTCGCTGGACGGCGGGTCGATGTTCGCCCGATCGAGAACCCAGCAGAAAAGGCGGTGATCAAAATCATCGCCCCCGAGCGCGCTGTCGCCATTGGTCGCCATCACCTCGAAAATTCCGCGCGACAGCTTGAGAATGGAAAGGTCGAAGGTGCCACCGCCCAGGTCATACACCGCATAGACGCCCTCGGCGCCGTTATCCAGTCCGTATGCGACGGCAGCGGCGGTCGGCTCGTTCAACAGCCGCAACACCTCCAGGCCGGCAAGCCGGGCCGCATCCTTGGTCGCCTGGCGCTGGGCATCGTCGAAATAGGCCGGCACCGTGATCACCACGCCAACGAGTTCGCCGCCCAGGCTTTCGCGCGCACGCGCGCCAAGCACCTTGAGTATCTCGGCCGAGATCTCGACCGGGCTCTTGATGCCCTGCACGGTGCGCAGCCGCACCATGCCTGCGGTATCGGCGAAGTCGTAGGGCATCGTCTCGACATGCGCGACGTCTTTCAGGCCTCTGCCCATGAAGCGCTTGACCGACAGAATGGTGTTCTTCGGGTCGGTGGTATGGGCACGCACGGCCGGCATTCCGACCTCAACCCCGCCGTCGACCCGGTAATGCACGACCGATGGCAGCATGGTCCGGCCCGACTCGTCGGGCAGGCAGACCGCGATGCCGTTTCTTACCGTGGCGACCAGCGAGTTTGTCGTGCCGAGATCGATGCCTGCCGCCAGGCGCTGCTTGTGCGGCTCAGCCGACATCCCCGGTTCTGAAATCTGTAAGAGCGCCATCAGCTTTCCAGTGCCTCGAGGGCATCGTCTATTTCTTCCTGCAGCTTCTCGATGAACATCAGCCTGCGTACCGTCTCTGCGGCCGCATCGAAATCGCGCTCGTCGTCCAGTTGTCCGGCCAGTGAGGCGAACACCTCGCCCGAATGCGTGCGCAGACGCTTGTAGAGCGACTCAAGTTCTTCGACGGCCATCGCGGCGCGCGCATCTTCAACCGCTTCGCGCCACTCCATCTGCTCCATCAGGAACTCGGCCGACATGGCCGTGTTGGTCTCCAGCGCGGCATCGACCCCAGCCAGCTCGAGTAGATAGCGAGCCCGCTCGAGTGGCTTGCGCAGGGTCACGAAGGCTTCATTGACCCGGGTCGCCCACTGCATTGCCCGGCGCTTGTCGGCGTCGGGCAAATGGGCGTGACGGTCAGGATGCACCTGACCGTGGAGTTCGTGATAGGCCGCCTCGAGGGCGGTGAGGTCAAGCCTGAAACGCCGGGGCTGATCGAGAAGCGCGAAAAAGTCCTGATGCAGGTCGATACTCATCGTGATGGGCAGCCCCGATCAAACGTTGAAGCTCTCGCCACAACCGCACTCATCCTTGACATTGGGATTGTTGAACTTGAATCCCTCGTTCAGGCCTTCACGCACAAAGTCGAGCTCGGTGCCCGACAGATATGGCAGGCTCTTCGGATCGACCACGACCTTGACGCCAAAGCTCTCGAAAACGAGATCCTCGTCGGTCTTATCGTCGACAAACTCGAGCTTGTAGGCCATGCCCGAACAGCCCGAGGTACGAACCCCCAGGCGAATTCCCAAGCCCTTGCCGCGTTTTGCGATGAAGTTCGCGATGTGCTGGGCCGCGCGCTCGCTGAGCGTCACGGTCATGTCATTGGTCAGGGTTTCCATCATTCGACGTGCTTCTTCTTGTAGTCGGCCACTGCTGCCTTGATCGCGTCCTCTGCCAGAATCGAGCAGTGGATCTTGACCGGGGGCAACGCCAGTTCTTCGGCGATCTGGGTGTTCTTGATCTCAAGCGCCTGATCGACCGTCTTGCCCTTGACCCATTCGGTCACGAGCGAGCTCGATGCGATTGCCGACCCACAGCCGTAGGTCTTGAACTTGGCGTCTTCGATCACGCCGTCCTTGCCGACCTTGATCTGCAGCTTCATGACGTCGCCACATGCCGGCGCGCCGACCATGCCGGTACCCACGCCATCGTCGTCTTTCGCAAACGCGCCGACGTTGCGGGGGTTCTCGTAGTGATCCAGGACTTTTTCGCTATATGCCATCTTCAATCTCCTTGTTGGTTTTCGGGCGCAGGACTGCCTAGTGGGCAGCCCATTGAACCGTGCTGAGGTCGACGCCTTCCTGAACCATTTCCCACAGCGGCGACAATTCGCGCAGCTTGCTGATCTTGCGGTGCAGGAGGTCGATCGTGTAGTCGATCTCTTCTTCGGTGGTGAAGCGGCCAATCGAGAACCGGATCGAGCTGTGCGCGAGTTCGTCGTTACGTCCGAGCGCCCGCAGCACATACGAGGGCTCGAGGCTAGCGGAGGTACAGGCGGACCCCGACGACACCGCAACATCCTTGATCGCCATGATCAACGACTCGCCTTCGACATACGCGAACGAGATGTTGAGATTGTGCGGCACCCGCTGATCCATGTCACCATTGATATAGACCTCTTCCATGTCGCTGAAGCCATTCATGAGCTTGTCGCGCAGCCTGCGGATGCGCTCGTTCTCGGCGCCCATTTCTTCGCGAGCGAGCCTGAAGGCCTCGCCCATGCCGATGATCTGATGGGTGGCCAGCGTGCCCGAGCGCAAGCCGCGTTCATGGCCGCCGCCATGCATCTGCGCCTCGAGCCTTACCCGTGGCTTACGGCGCACGTACAGCGCACCGACACCCTTGGGGCCGTAGGTCTTGTGGGCGCTGAAAGACATCAGGTCAACCTTCAGCCGCTCAAGGTCGATCACGACCTTGCCGGTTGCCTGCGCCGCATCCACATGAAACACGATGCCCTTCTCTCGGCACAGTTCGCCGATCTCGGCTATCGGCTGAACCACGCCGATCTCGTTGTTCACGAACATGATCGAAATCAGGATGGTGTCGGGGCGAATCGCCTGTCTCAGGGCATCGAGATTAACCAGACCGTTATCCTGTACATCGAGATAAGTAGCTTCAAAGCCCTGGCGTTCGAGTTCACGCACGGTGTCGAGCACGGCCTTGTGTTCGGTCTTGAGCGTGATCAGGTGCTTGCCCTTGCTCTTGTAGAACTGCGCGGCGCCCTTGATCGCGAGATTGTTGGATTCGGTCGCACCCGAGGTCCAGATGATCTCCTTGGGGTCGGCGTTTACCAGTGCAGCCACGTTTGCGCGCGCGTCTTCGACCACCTTTTCGGCCTCCCAGCCATACGCATGCGAGCGGCTCGCGGGGTTGCCGAAATGCTCGGTCAGCCACGGAATCATCGCTGCAGCGACACGCGGGTCCACCGGGGTCGTGGCCGAGTAATCAAGGTAAATCGGAAACTTCAACATTTATCTCTCTCCGTCATGCAAAAGTGCGCGAAAAGGGCGCTTGCTGTTTCAAACCGCGATCGCGGCCATATTTCTCAATTCAGTCGTCAGACGATGCAGCGTCGTCGCGAAGTCGTCCACCTGCTGCGGGGTGGTCGTGCGACCAAGACTCACCCTCACCGCATTGCGCGCGAAATCCGGTGCGACGCCCATCGCCAGCAGCGTATGCGAGGGCTCGGGATTGGCGCTGGAGCATGCCGAACCACTTGCACAGGCGAAACCAGCACGGTCGAGCTTGGCAACCAGGGTCTCGCCCTCGATGCCATCGAAAGCGAAGTAACTCGTGTTGGGCAAACGCGGCGCGGCGGCCGAAAACAAAACTGCGCCCATCGCCATCAGACGCGCCTCGAGCGCGTCACGCAGGGATTGCAGCCGGAGCGCGGCGTTATCGCGATCGACCATGGCGCGCTCGCAAGCCACCCCAAAGCCGACGATCGCCGCAACATTTTCGGTACCCGAGCGCAAGCCATGCTCCTGCCCACCCCCGGCGATCAAGGGCGCCACTTCGACACGCTTGCTCAATACCAATGCACCGACACCGAGCGGCCCCCCCAGCTTGTGGGCAGAAATCGTCATCGCGTCTACGCCCAGCGCACGAAAGTCGAGCGGCAGCTTGCCCAGCGCCTGTACGGCATCGGTATGAAAAACCGCGCCGACTGTCCTCGCCTCGGCCGCGAGCCGCCGCACGTCCTGGATCACACCGGTCTCGTTGTTGGCCAGCATCACCGATACGAGCACGGGCCGGTTTGCAAGCGTGCCCTGCCACGCCTCTTCGTCGATGATCCCTGCGCGATCCACCCCAATCTCGTCTACCTGCCAGCCCATGCGCCGCAACTGCCTTGCCGGCTCCCTGACGCAGGGATGTTCGATCGCGCTCACCGCCACCCTGCCCGGCTTCAGC
Source organism: Zoogloeaceae bacterium (assembly GCA_016790005.1). Classification (GTDB taxonomy): domain Bacteria; phylum Pseudomonadota; class Gammaproteobacteria; order Burkholderiales; family Rhodocyclaceae; genus UBA2357. Next base: position 390 of record JAEUNS010000049.1, on the reverse strand, counting down.
AACGATGCAAAACCCTTGATCATCAGGTTGTTGGCTTCCGAACCACCGCTCGTGAAGATCAATTCGGTCGAATGCGCGCCAACCGCTTCGGCCACCCGGGCGCGTGCCTCGTCAATTGCTGCGCGCGCCTGGCGTCCATACTCATGACGACTCGAGGGATTGCCGAAACGCGCACCGAGCCACGGCAGCATTGCGTCACGCACCGCTTCATCGAGCGGCGTGGTCGCGTTGAAGTCGAGATAGACGGGAGCGAACAATTTGACCTGCCCAATCAGACGCTCACCGCCTCGTGCAGCAAAATGGTGGCGCGCCGGCGTACATCCTTGATCACATTGGCGTCGGGGTCGGCCGTCACCTCTCGCATCACCAGGTTGCCCAAGGTCACCGAGT
>JAEUNS010000025.1 GCA_016790005.1 Zoogloeaceae bacterium | reverse complement strand
GAGGTGACGCTGCGCACGCCCAACGCGCTTGCGGCGATCGCGTGCCTGGCCGAGGCCGTTCCCGAGGCGGTGGTGGGCGCCGGCACGGTCGTGACCCCCGAGCAGCTTGCGGCGGTCGAGCGCGCCGGTGCGCGCTTTGCGGTTTCCCCTGGTTTGACTCCGAGGCTGATCGCCGCGGCGCGTGACAACAGCTTTCCGCTGCTGCCCGGGGTGATGACAGCGTCCGAGGCCATGAATGCGGCCGAGAACGGCTTTACCCGCCTGAAACTCTTTCCGGCGCAGCAGGCGGGGGGCGTAGGCATGCTCAAGGCGCTCCACGGCCCCCTGCCCGAACTGCGCTTTTGCCCGACTGGTGGTGTGACGGTGGATAATGCGGGCGAGTTTCTCGCGCTGCCCAACGTCATGTGCGTGGGCGGTTCATGGCTGGCCCCCGATGCGCTGATGCGCGCGCGCGACTGGGCCGAAATCGGCCGCCGCGCCCGTACCGCGTCCTTGCTCCGTCAGCGCTGACGGAAGGTATCTACGGGTCGGGCAATCTCGGGCATTGAATCGGCAGGGGCATATGGGACGAACAGAAGATCCGGACAGGGTGGGGCGCGCGCAGACCTATGCGGGCGGGCCACGCTTGATCGCGAATGTCGGGGCACGCCTCGTGCGGTTCGCGCTCGAGACTGCACCCGGTCGCTTCGAGCAGGCTCAAAGCTTTGCCAGTGCCGATTACCCGGGCATCGCCGAGGTCTGCCGGGCGTATCTCGGCACGATCGCGGGTCCGATTCCCATTCATGGCGTAATGGCGCTCGCGACGCCGATCGAGGGTGACGAGGTTCGCCTGACCAATCGCGACTGGCGTTTCTCGATCGAGGCTACGCGCGCCGAGCTTGGCTTGCAGACCCTGCTTGCGGTCAACGATTTCATGGCGATGGCGATGGCGCTGCCGCGCCTGAATGCCGAACACCGGCGCCAGATCGGCGGCGGCAATGTCAGCGCGGACGGTGTGATCGGGCTGCTCGGTGCAAGCTCCGGGTTGGGTATTTCGGCCCTGATTCCGCGTGGCGGGCGGTGGATCACGCTGTCCTCCGAGGGCGGCCACGCGGCCTTTTCGCCGGCGAACGAAACCGAAGTCACGATTCTGCGCCACGCCTGGAAGACCTGGGATCATGTGTCCTGCGAGCGCCTGATCTCGGCGTCCGGCCTGGTGCTGATACACGAAGCGCTGTCGCTCGCGGGCGATGGTGCGGGCGTGGTCGCCAAGACACCGAGTGCGGACGAGATCATCCGCCTGGGTAAGGAAGGGCGCGACCCCCTGTGTGTGCGGGTGCTGGAGTGCTTCTGCGAGATGCTCGGCACCCAGGCCGCGAACCTGGCGGTCACGCTCAATGCGACCGGCGGCGTCTATGTCGGCAGCACGATCGTGCGCGATCTGGGCGACTTTCTGCCGCGCTCGGGTTTTCGTCGCGCGTTCGAGCGCAAGGGGCGCTTCTCGGCGTTTGCGGCTTCCGTGCCGACCTACATGATTCTGACCGATCAGTGCTCGCTGCTCGGTGCCGCGCAGGTGTTGCGTAATCACCTTGACGATCAGGCCGGTTCGGGGGTGCTGCTCGACCGCATCCGTGCCGAGATGGGAAAGCTCTCGCCGGCAGAGCGCCGGGTGGCGAGCCTGGTGCTGGAGCAGCCGCGCACGGTGCTCAACGAACCGGTCGCCGAGATCGCGGCCAAGGCCGATGTGAGCCAGCCGACCGTGATCCGGTTCTGTCGGTCGCTTGGGCTGCAGGGATTGTCGGATTTCAAGCTAAAACTCGCCTCGGGGCTTACTGGCGCGGTGCCGGTGCAGCGCAGCCAGGTCAGGGTTGACGACAATGCCGGTGAGTTGGTGAGCAAGGTGCTCGACAACACCAGTTCGGCCATCACCCGATTGCGCGATGAGCTCGATTCGAGGGCGGTCGATCGGGCGATCGAGTTGCTCGCGAATGCGCGCCGGATCGAGCTCTACGGGGTCGGCAACTCGAGCGTCGCGGCACTGGACGGGCAGCACAAGTTCTTCCGCTTCAGCATTCCGAGCAATGCTTACATCGATTCGCACATCCAGTTGATGGCCGCGGGCATGCTGGGCAAGGGCGACGTGGTGGTGGCGATCTCGAAGTCGGGAAATCTGCCGGAGATACTTCAGGCGGCCGATGCGGCCCTGGAGGCTGGTGCCGGCGTGATCGCGATTACCGCCGCGGGTTCGCCGCTCGCACGCCGCGCAAGCGTTGCCCTCGAAGTGAATCATCAGGAGCAGGATGCCGGCTATGTGTCGATGGTGTCACGCATACTGCACCTGCTGCTGATCGACATCCTCGCGGTTGGGGTCGCCATGCGGCGAATTTCAGTGGCGGGCGAAGGGCTCGGGAAGGCGGACGTCGATCGCGAGCTGATGTCGTTGCAGACCCGTTTCGAAGCCTTGATCTCTCATGCTAGCTGATTGCCTTCGCACGCGGCTTGCGCCTTGGCTTCGGTTGCGCCTGCAAGGGGCCGTCGCTTTCGCCGATTTCGAGGCAGGGCTGTTCGAGATGCTGCAGGCGCTGCACCGGTGTGCCGCCCAGAAGGTCGACGAGCATTCTGGCCATGTAGCGACCGGTGCCTTCGGCGGTGGGTTGCCGCACCGAGGTCACCCGGTAGGGAATGGGGATGTCGGTTGCGACGCCGTCATAGACGATGATGGAGATGTCGCGACCGGGCAGCAGGCCTTTGTCGCCCAGGGCGCGCAAGGCACCGATGCCTGCCAGGTTGTTGTCGATCACGACCGCGGTGGGCGGATTGTCGAGCGCGAGCAGTGCGAGCATCGCCTGATAGCCGCCTTGTCTGCTGAGCCCGGTTTGCACGATCAGTGCCGGTTCGGGGGCAATGTTCGCATCAGCCAGCGCGGCGAGAAAGCCGGCATGCCGCTGTGCGGCAAAATTGAGTTCGAGTCTGGCGTGAATCATGCCGATGCGCTTGTGGCCGAGCCCGATCAGGCGTTCGGTCGCCATCCGTCCGCCCGCCTCGTTGTCGAAATCGAACCATGGGAACGAAGCCGGGTCGGCGGTTCGGCCATAGGCCAAAAACGGAAAGTTACGCGACTGGAGCAGTTCGATGCGGGCATCCCTGACCTCGGTCCAGGCGACGATCAGCGCATCGACGCGTCGCCCGTCGATCAGGCGCTGGTAGGTTGCGAGCTCGGTCTCGGGTCGCACCGGAATGATGCTCAGATCGATGTCATGGGCGGCGAAACT
>JAEUNS010000015.1 GCA_016790005.1 Zoogloeaceae bacterium | reverse complement strand
GGTCAGAACACTGTAACAAGACCGCGTACGGCCCTATCCCCGCTGACGGCACGCCTCGAACAGGCAGATCCCGCTCGCGACCGACACGTTGAGACTCTCGACGCTGCCGTGCATCGGAATGCGGGCCAGTTCGTCACAGGTCTCGCGGGTGAGCCGGCGCAGCCCATCGCCCTCGCTGCCCAGCACCCAGGCCACAGGGCCCTTCTGATCGACTTCGAACACAGTCTTGGCCGCTTCACCGTCTGCGCCGACCACCCAAACCCCTGCCTCCTGCAGTTCGCGCAACGCACGCGCGAGGTTGGTCACGGTCACATATGGCACCGTGTCGGCCGCGCCGCTCGCGACCTTGGCTGCGGTGGCATTGAGACCCACCGCGCGGTCCTTGGGCGCGATCACCGCATGGGCACCCGCCGCGTCGGCAACCCGCAGACAGGCGCCGAGGTTGTGCGGATCCTGGATGCCGTCGAGGACCAGCAGCAAGGCCTTCTCGCCCCCGTCTTCCAGGCCCTCGAGAATATCGGCGAGCTTCAACTCGCGCTGGCACCCGTCGATACGTGCCACCACGCCCTGGTGGCGGCGCGTACCCACCATCTTGTCAAGCCGATCGCCTTCGGCCTGGATCAACCGCAGCCCCTGGGACTCGACCAGTTTCACCACTTCGCGCGCACGCATGTCCTGACGCTGCGACGAAAGATAGACCTCGAACACCCCTTCGGGGTCGCGACGCAGCCGGCCCAACACGGCGTGAAAGCCGTAGATCATGCGACTGGCCGACGGTGGCGATTTCTCGCCCGGCTGCGCATCGCTGCCCGATGATTGATTCGGTGCGGGGGGTTTTCTAGCCACGACGCTTGCCTTTGGTCTTGTTTGAACGAGCTGCGGATTCTACGCCTGCCGAGGCACCCCGCTGCGATTTCGCCGACGCCTTCTTCTTGGTTCCGGCCGCCTTCGCCTTGGGTGCCGGCTTTGCTGCGGTTCGGGCCGGCACACCCGCCGACCGGGGCCCAGCGGGCTTGGGTGCAGCCGTCTTGGTCGCAGCAGTCTTGGCACCGAGCTTAACCGGTGCCGGCCCCGTTGCGGGTACGGGCTTTTCGCCTGCATGCCCACCTGCCACCGTGCGCCCGGATCTGGTGCCGCCCTCGCGCGGCGCCCGTTCGACCTCCCCGGCAAGCCGGAAATCGATCTTGCTGGTCTCTAGATCGACCCGCACGACTTGAACCCGGATGCGATCCGACAGGCGATACCTTGCCCCGGTGCGCTCACCCGCGATCTCGTGCCGGGTCTCGTCATAATGGAAGTAGTCGGCACCGAGGTCCGAGATGTGCACCAGCCCCTCGATGAAAATGTCGTCCAGCGCCACGAACAGCCCGAACGGCACGACTGCCGACACCGAGCCCTCGAACTCCTCGCCGACCTTGTCGCGCATGAAGTGGCACTTCAACCACGCAACCACGTCGCGGGTCGCATCGTCGGCACGCCGCTCGGTGGCCGAACAATGCATGCCGATCGAATCGAGATCACCCATTGCGAGCTTCTCTCCGACCACCGCAGCCTTGATCGCGCGATGCACCAGCAGATCGGGGTAACGCCGGATCGGCGAGGTGAAATGGGTATAGGCGTCGTAGGCGAGGCCGAAGTGACCGACGTTGTCGGGGCTATACACGGCCTGGCGCAGCGAGCGCAGCATCACTGTCTGCAAAAGCTGTGCGTCCGGACGGGCTTTAACCTGCTCCAGCAACTTGCCGTAATCCTTGGCGTTGGGTTCGTCGCCGCCGCCAAGCCCGAATCCGAACTCTGCCAGGAAGGTTCGCAGCTTCTCGAGCTTCTCGGGCGTCGGGCCCTCATGGATACGGTAGAGCGCAGCCTGCTGGCGCTCCTGAAGAAAGTTAGACGCACACACGTTTGCCGCGAGCATGCACTCCTCGATCAGGCGATGCGCATCATTTCGCACCTCGGGCACGATACGCTCGATCTTGCCGTTGTCATCGAAGATCATGCGGGTTTCGGTCGTCTCGAAGTCGATCGCCCCGCGCTTGGCTCGCGCCTTGAGCAACACCTGGAAGAGTTTGTCGAGATTTTCCAGGTGCGGCAGCAGTGGCGCGAGCTCATCGCGCACCGCCTCGTCGCGCTGATACAAGGCTGCGGCGACCCGGGTGTAGGTGAGACGGGCATGCGAGAACATCACCGCCGGATAGAAGCGGTAGGCCTTGATCGTGCCGGTCATCGAGATGCTCATGTCGCACACCATGCACAGGCGTTCGACTTCCGGCACCAGTGAACAGAGCCCATTGCTGAGCTTCTCCGGTAGCATCGGAATGACCCGCCGCGGGAAATAAACCGAATTTCCACGCTCGAAGGCGTCGCTGTCGAGCGCACTGCCCGGCTTGACGTAGTGCGAAACATCCGCGATTGCGACGATCAGGCGAAAACCGCGCCCTTGGCGCTCGCAATAGACTGCATCGTCGAAATCCTTGGCGGTCTCGCCGTCGATCGTCACGAGTGGCAGCGCGGTGATGTCTTCGCGCCCCTTCATGTCGAGTTTGCGGACCTTGGCGGGGAGCTTGCGCGCCTCGGCCTTGGTTTCCTCAGAAAACTCGAACGGCAGATCGTGCTTACGCAGCGCGATCTCGATCTCCATGCCGTCATCCATGTAGTTGCCGAGCACCTCGACGATGCGCCCGATCGGCTGCGCGAACTTGGTCGGCTGCTCGATCAACTCGACGGTCACGACCTGGCCTTCGACGGGTGTCTTGCCGCCCGGCGCCACCAGGATGTCCTGCGCGATCCGCCGGTCTTCGGGCACCACGATCAGCACCCCATGCTCGCTCAACACCCGCCCGACGACGCGCCGATTGGCCCGTTCCAGGATCTCGACGATGCGCCCTTCCGGCCGGCCGCGGCGATCCAGGCCAACGACCCGGGCGATCACCCGGTCGCCGTGCAAGACCTCGCGCATGTCCTTGGGCCCGAGAAACACGTCCGGCTGCTTGTCGTCACGGATCACGAAGCCGAAGCCGTCGGCGTGGCCGGCGACCCGACCTGCGAACAGGTCGGCCTTGTCGGGCAGGATGAAGGCCTCGCGGCGGTTGCGCAGCAACTGTCCATCGCGCTCCATCGCGCGCAGCCGCCGCTCGAACAGCCCGGCCTCGTCCGCGCGGATGTCGAGCAATGCGCACAAGGCATCGAACTGCAGCGGCACACCCTGCTCGGCAAGCACTTGGCTGACGTACTCGCGGCTGGGGAGCGGATTTTCGTAGCTGCTTGATTCACGTTCAAAGAATGGGTCTGCGCGACGAATCGCACTCGGCCCCGCTGATTTCGCGGCTTTACCGCGGATTTTCTTGTTTGTTTTTTCAGTCATTGACTTTCTTCTATTCATGCTTATAATGCGCGTCTGTCGCCCAGATGGCGGAATTGGTAGACGCGCTAGTTTCAGGTACTAGTACTGCAAGGTGTGGAGGTTCGAGTCCTCTTCTGGGCACCAGTTTCAGGCAAAGGCCGGTCAAATGACCGGCTTTTTGTTGTCCACCGTCTGGAGCGCCCTGGGCCTTGCATGGAAAAATGCGGGGAATCGCGAGCATCCAGGCATCCACCCGGCAACGCGTCGGATTGTTTGCACGGGCACCAGCGGCAAATTGCGCGCTGGACCCGTGCGATGGGTCAGGCACCAAACGGATGCCGACGGAGAATGGTTTCATCACGCTCGGGGCCGGTCGAGATCACGTCAATCGGCACTTCGCAGATCTCCTCGATCCGGTGCAGATAGGCCCGCGCCTCAAGTGGCAGCGCATCCCAGGTCTGAGCACCAAAGGTGGTTCCGGACCATCCCGACATCGTCTCGTAGATCGGCTCGCAGCGGATGACCTCTTCCGAGCCCATCGGCAACAAGTCGATGCGCTGACCATCGAGCATGTAGCCAGTGCACAGCTTGAGCTCTTCGATGCCATCGAGAACGTCGAGCTTGGTGATGCACAGACCGGTCACGCCGTTGATGATGATCGAGCGCTTCAGCGCCGCCAGATCCAGCCAGCCGCAGCGGCGCTTGCGCCCGGTGACGGTGCCGAACTCACGCCCCTTGGTCGACATCTGCTCACCCGGCACGCCCGCCGTCTCGATATCGAGTTCGGTCGGGAAGGGACCACCGCCCACACGGGTGCAATAGGCCTTGGTGATGCCCAGCACATAGTGCAGGCGCCCCGGCCCCACACCCGAACCCGCCGCCGCCTGACCCGCAACACAGTTGCTGGAGGTTACGAACGGATAGGTACCGTGATCGATGTCGAGCAGCGTGCCCTGCGCCCCTTCGAACAGCAGGCTGCCGCCAGCCTTGTTCACTGCGTACAACTCGGCCGAGACGTCCGCAACCATCGGTCGAATCGTCTCGGCGTCATCCATCGCCTGATTGAACACGGTATCGAAATCGACCGCTTCGGCGCTCAGATGTTCGGTGAGCACGAAGTTGTGGTACTCGAGATTGGCCCGAAGCTTTTCGGCAAAGCGCTCCGGATCGTACAAGTCGTAGACTCGCAGCGCACGCCGCGCGACCTTGTCTTCGTAGGCCGGCCCAATACCCTTGCCGGTGGTGCCGATCTTGGTGTCCGCGCTCTTGGCAGCCTCGCGTGCAACATCCAGCGCCACGTGATAACCGAGAATCAGCGGGCACCCCGGGCTGATCCTGAGACGTTCGCGTACCCGGATACCGCCAGCCTCGAGCTTGCTGATTTCTTCGAGCAGATGACGAACGTTCAATACGACCCCGTTGCCGATGTAGCAGGCAACCTCTTCACGCACGATGCCTGATGGCACCAGGTTGAGCTTGTACTCAGTCTTGCCGATGACCAGAGTGTGACCCGCATTGTGCCCCCCCTGAAAACGCACCACACCTTGAGCATGGTCGGTCAGCCAGTCGACGATCTTGCCCTTGCCTTCGTCCCCCCACTGGGTGCCCACCACGACGACGTTCTTTGCCATTTGTACTATTCTCCCTGAAGCGCCTCGACGACCCATGCGCCCGCGCGCCTGACCAGTTGCCGGTCGCAGCCGGCCTCGTTCCATGTAGTTTCGTGACCCGGCAACGCGATCATGACCACCTCGCCCGCCGCGCGCAAGGCGAATACCGCCTCACGCAAACCGGGCTCGTCGCCGAACGGCGCAAGCACGGCACCGACGGCGAGCGCCTCTGGCAGGCCCAGCGCGAGCTGACGAAGATCGAGACTGAACCCGGTTGCCGGTCGCCCGCGTCCGAATGCCCCACCCAGAAGATCGTAGCGCCCGCCCAGGGCCAGCGCTGACGCGGCACCATTGCCATACGCCGCAAACACCACGCCGCTGTGATAGTGATAGCCGCGCAGGTCCGCAAGGTCAAAACTTATCGGCAGATCCGCAAGTGCCGCGGCAAGCGCGCACATCTCGTCGATGGCCCGGATGACTTCGGCATCGTCAGGCAAAGCGGCGCGGGCGCGCTTGAGCACTGCGGCGCCACCATACAGACCCGGCAAGGCCATCAGCGCACTACGCCAGGGTTCGGCCAGTTCGGCCACAAACTCACCCAGGCCCGGGACGTCCTTCGCCTGCAGCAGGTCGAACAGCGGTTCTTCACGTTCGGGCGCGACACCCGCTCGGGCCGCGAGAATGCGAAACAACCCGACATGGCCGATGTCAATCCGGCTGGCGGGCACCTGCGCAACCTGCATGACCTCTGCCAGGAGCCGGATGATCTCGACGTCCGCCTCGAGGCCTGCATGACCATAGAGCTCGGCGCCAAGCTGCAAAGGCTCGCGCGTGGCGGTCAGGGTGGAGGGCAGCGAATGCAGCACGCTTGCACAGTAGCAAAGCCGCGACACGCCGCGGCGGTTGAGCAACTGTGCGTCGATGCGCGCCACCTGGGGCGTCATGTCTGCGCGCACCCCCATGGTCCGTCCGGAAAGCTGATCGACCAGCTTGAAGGTCCTGAGCTCGAGGTCCTGACCCGCACCCGTCGTGAGCGAATCGAGGTACTCGAGCATCGGCGGCATCACGAGTTGGTAGCCATGCACCCTGAACGCATCGAGCAGACGTCGACGCAGCGCCTCGAGCTTGTCCGCTTCGGGCGGGAGCGTGTCTTGAATGTGGTCGGGGAGCAGCCAGCGCATTTGTTCAGATCACCACGAACAGCAACAAGACCCCGATCAGCATCGACGTCAGTCCGATGAAGCGGATCTGCCCATCGGCCAAGCGGGCCAGTTGCAAAAAGGTTTCGCGCCAGCGTGCCGGCGCGATGAAAGGAAGAATGCCTTCAATCACCAACATGAGTGCGAAGGCGACAAGCAGGGTACTGCCCATGGCTTCAGTTATTTGCCGCTCCCGTAGGGCTCTTGAGGAAGCGGAAGAAGTCCGAGGACGGATCGACCACCATCACGTCGTTGCGTCCGGTAAAGCTCTCGCGATAAGCCTCAAGGCTGCGCGAGAAGGCATAGAACTCGGGATTCTGACCGAACGCCTCGGCGTAGATCGCGATTGCGCGTGCGTCGCCCTCACCCATCAGCTTTTGCGCCTCGCGATTGGCCTCCGCGATGATGACCACCCGCTGCCGGTCGGCATCGGCTCGAATCTGCTCTGCGATTGCGGCGCCCTGTGAGCGCAGATCGTTGGCGACCCGGGTCCGCTCGGCTTCCATCCGGCGGAACACCGACTCTGAGACCTCGGTCGGCAGATCGACGCGCTTGAGCCGCACATCGAGTATCTGAACACCGATCTGGCGCGCATCATTGTCGGCACGCACCCGCATATTCTCCATGATGAGGTCGCGCTCGCCCGAGACGACGTCCGGCACCGTACGCCGGCCGAACTCTTCGCGCAACGCGCCATTCACGGTTTGCAGCAGTCGCGTGCGTGCTCGTGTCTCATCGCCAGCCACCGAGATGTAATAGAGCTTGGGATCGATGATCCGCCATTTCACGAAGTGGTCGACAAGCACGTTCTGCTTTTCGGCCGTAATAAAACGCTCTGGCTCGGGGGTGTCGATCGTCAGGATGCGGCGATCGAAGAAGCGAACGTTTTGGATCAACGGAATCTTGAACCGCAGACCGGGCTCTTCGATGACGTGCTTGACTTCACCGAGCTGGAACACCACCGCGAATTCGCGCTGATCAACGGTAAACACCGACATCGAAACCAGTGCCGCAGCAAATAGTGCTGCCCCACCAAAATACTTTGCGCTACTCATTATCGGCCTCCCAAATCGCGGTTGCGCATCATGTCGCGATCACGCGGGTCGAATGCCGGCTCGGACTGACGCGGCGTTGGTGCAGGCGCCGGTGTCGCACTGCTCACTGACGGTGCGGGCGCAGCACCAACGCCCTGAAGCAGCTTGTCCAGCGGCATCAACATCAGATTATTGCCGCCCTGCGAATCGATGAACACCTTGTTGGTACTCGAGAAAACCTGCTGCATGGTTTCGAGGTACAGGCGCTCGCGCGTGACCTCGGGTGCGAGGCTGAACTGCGCATAGATCTGGTTGAAGCGCGAGGCCTCACCTTCGGCGTTCGCAACGACGCGCTCACGATGTGCATTTGCCTCTTCCAGCATCCGCGCGGCCGTACCACGCGCACGCGGCACGACGTTGTTGGCGTAAGCCTCACCTTCGTTGCGCTGACGCTCCCGGTCCTGACCGGCCTTGACGGCATCATCGAAGGCGGCCTGAACCTGCTCGGGCGGCTGGGCATTCTGCATCGTGACCCGGCTGATCAGGATGCCCGTCTGGTAACGATCCAGAATCGCCTGGGTCAGTTGCTGGGCGTTTGCGGCTATCTCCTCACGCCCCTCGTAGAGCACGAAGTCCATGCGGCTCTTGCCAACAATCTCGCGCATCGCGGACTCCGCTGCCTGAATGACCGAGTCATCGGGGTACCGGTTGTTGAACAGGAAGTCTTCCGGGCTCTTGAGAACGTACTGAACGGCGAACTGGATGTTGATGATGTTTGCATCATCGGTCAGCATCAGCGCCTCACGCAACACCTTGTTTCGCTCGGTGCCACGATAGCCGACTTCAACGGTTCGGACGCCGCTGAGATCGACCGCCTCGTGGCTTTCGATCGGGAAAGGCAGACGCCAGCGAAGACCTGGCTCGGTCGTCTGGACGAACTTGCCGAAACGCAGCACCACACCCCGCTCATTCGCATTCACGATGTAAAAGCCGCTGGCCAGCCAAACAACGATACCGAGGACCAACAAAACCCCGATTCCACCGGTAAACTGCTTGGGCGATAGTTGCGGCAACTGCTGACCACCGCCCCCACCGCCGCCATTGCCTGAACCGCCCCCACCACGCTTGGCGCCGAAAATGCCCTGAAGACGCTGGTTGAAATCGCGCCACACATCTTCGAGGTCAGGTGGGCCTTGGTTGTCCCCCCGCCGCTTGTCGCCGGGTCGGTCGTCGTCGTTGCCCTGGTTATTACCCCAGCGCGGATCATTTAATGACATTAGAGCGCCTGTAATCACGTTTTATCGAATCAATCAGTGTTCGTATCGGGGTCTGCCACCACATTCATTGTGGATGTCGCCGCTCGCGCGGCTTCTGCGAGTGCATCACGAAGCAAACCCAGCCCATCACCCGTCCTGGCACTCAAAAAAACGCGCCCGATGTTACCACATTCGTCGCGCTTGACCGCCGCGGGCGCCAGCGTGAGGTCAATCTTGTTGAACACCATGATCTGCGGCACCTCGCCTGCGCCTATCTCGGTGAGCACCTTGTTGACCGCCTCGATCTGGGAGTCGCGATCCTCGCTCGCCGAATCCACCACATGCAGAAGCAGATCAGCATTGGCGGTTTCCTCGAGCGTCGCCTGGAATGCTGCCACCAGCGCATGCGGAAGATCGCGAATGAATCCGACCGTATCCGAGAGCACAACGTTCCCTGCGTCGCCCACATAGAGACGCCGCGAGGTCGTGTCGAGTGTCGCAAACAGCTGGTCTGCCGCGTAGGCCCCAGCCTTGGTCATGGCATTGAACAGCGTTGACTTGCCCGCATTGGTGTAGCCGACGATCGATACCGAAAGCATGTCACGGCGTGCCCGCCCACGCCGGCGAACCTCGCGCTGCTTGCCGATTTTTGCCAGACGGGCCTTGAGCGTCTTGACGCGTATTCCAAGCAGCCTGCGGTCGGTCTCGAGCTGGGTTTCGCCCGGCCCGCGCAAGCCAATACCGCCCTTCTGACGCTCGAGGTGGGTCCAGCCACGAACCAGTCGCGTCGATAGGTGATCAAGCTGCGCCAGTTCAACCTGCAACTTGCCTTCATGGCTACGTGCCCGCAGCGCGAAGATATCGAGAATCAGCGCTGTGCGGTCTACCACGCGACACTGCAGGGCGCGCTCGAGGTTGCGCTGCTGTCCGGGCGACAGGGCGTGATTGAACACCACGAGGTCGCCTTCGTGTGCCTGAAGTGCGGCTGCAATCTCTTCGACCTTGCCGGAACCGGCAAACAAGGCCGGATCGGGACGGGCTCGCCGCCCGCCCACTACCGCCTCGACGCTCGCGCCTGCGCTCTCGACCAGCAGCCTGGCTTCGGAAAGCCTTTCGTCGAGCATACCCTGATTGAGGTCGAGTTGAACTAGCACCGCCCGCTCGCCCGATACGGGCCGATCAAACATGTGATTCCGTCACGTGGCCGATGAACGGCGCAGGAATGCGCACATCAGCTATTGCTATCACCCGGCTCCTGCTGCTGGATGTTGACCGGACGGGCCGGCACGACCGTCGAGATCGCGTGCTTATAAACCATCTGGGTGACGGTGTTCTTGAGCAGCACTACATACTGGTCGAACGAGTCGATCTGCCCTTGCAGTTTGATGCCATTGACAAGGTAGATCGACACCGGAATGTGTTCCCGACGCAAGGTATTCAGAAACGGGTCTTGTAGAAGTTGCCCTTTATTACTCATTTTATGGCCTCGAAACTATTATCTTATTGTGAATGTATAGGATTTCATGCTGCACCGCCACATCGGTGACAACATTCGACCCGGGTGTGGACTCAATCTTTGCTTGCGTAAGGGTTGTGGCTGGTCTTGAACTGTATGCGCAGAGGCGTTCCCTGCAACTTGAACGCATCCATGAAGGTGCGTTCGAGAAAGCGCACGTACGAGGCCGGCACCTGGTCGAGCGCAGACCCGTGGATCACCACGATCGGCGGATTGCTGCCCCCTTGGTGGGCATAGCGCATCTTGGGTCGTGACAAACCGTGTCGGGGCGGGGCCTGTTTGACCAGCGCCGCCTGCAGGGTGCGGGTCAACCTCGGCGTGGACAGATTCGCGGTAGCCGCAGCATAGGCGGCATCCACCGATTTCAGCACCGTTGTGACGCCGTTGCCTTTGAGCGCAGAGACGTAGTGAAACCGTGCAAACGACAGAAACGGCAGCTTGCGCTCTATGTCGGCCTTTACCCGCTCACGGCGGTAGTCGTCCAAGGCGTCCCACTTATTCACTGCGACCACCAACGCTCGTCCCTCGTCGAGTACGAAACCGGCAATGTGAGCATCCTGATCGGATATGTCCTGCGCCGCATCCAGCACCAGCACGACCACGTTCGACTCTTCGATTGCCTGGAGGGTCTTGATGACCGAAAATTTTTCGACTGCCTCGAAGATCTTGCCACGCCGGCGCAAGCCGGCCGTATCGATCAGGTTGTAGCGCTTGCCATCGCGCTCGAACGGAACCGAGATGGCATCCCGGGTGGTGCCGGGCATATCGAATGCAATCACTCGCTCCTCACCGAGCAAGGCGTTGACGAGTGTTGACTTGCCCACATTCGGGCGACCCACGATCGCGATCCGCGGGACCTTCTCGCCAGCATCGTCGGCTTCGTCGTCATCCTCGGGGAACGGTGCGAGCGCTAAGTCGACCAAGGCCTTGATGCCGTCGCCATGGGCCGCCGACACCGGCAGCGGCACCCCCAGGCCGAGCGCATGAAAATCAGCTGCGACCAGATTGGGATTCATCCCTTCGGCCTTATTCACTACCAGAAATACCGGACGATTGGCGCGCCGCAGGCGCACTGCGATCTGCTCGTCATGCGGCGTTAAACCGCTGCGCCCATCGACCAGAAACAGCAGTGCGTCGGCCTCGGCAATCGCCTGTTCGGCTTGCAGCGCCATCTCGTGCATGATGCCGTCCTTCGCTACCGGATCGAAGCCGGCAGTGTCGACCACCAGATAATCACGCTCGCCCACCCGTCCGACCCCGTAATGACGGTCGCGGGTGAGGCCGGGCTGATCCGCCACCAGCGCATCGCGGGTGCGGGTAAGACGGTTGAAGAGAGTCGATTTGCCGACGTTGGGTCGACCGACGAGTACTAGAGTGGGTTTCACGCCTGGACTCCGCTTATCGCGCCTCGAGCGCGAAGATGCCGCCGTCGCGGGTCTGAATGATGAAGCTGTCGGTGCCGAGGCGCTGTGGCGGCACCATCACGCCACTGCTGTCGGCGCGCATGCGTGCAGCAAAGGCTCCGTCCTCACGCCCAAGGAGATGCACATAGCCTTCGCTATCGGCAACCACTACGAAATCAGCGACAATCAGCGGACGCGAAACACCACGCCTGGCAAGCGCCGCCTGTTTCCAGACACTGACGCCGCTGAACGCGTCGAGACCATGCACGGCATCGGCGTCGTCGGTGATCATGACGAAGCGGGTATCCTTGTCCATCCCGACCGAGCTTGAGAAATCCCGCGACCACAGCGCGCTGCCGTTCCCGGTGTCGAAGCAAGCTGCCCGACCCTGGTAACTGACTGCGCACAACTCGCGCCGCCCCAGCACGACGGTGCCTGCCACATCGGTGATCCGTTCGAGTTCGGTGACTCCACGTGCCGTCGAAATCGTGAGTTCCCACAAGGGCCCGCCATTCTCGACGCTCACCCCGACAACCTTGCCACCCGGGTAACCCACCACGACTGCATTCTGGGCAACGACCATGCCTGCCGTATTGCGCAGGGCTAACGTTGGGGTGGTGCGTTGATAGTTCCAGCGCTTCGAACCATCGCTCGCGTTCAGACCCACGAGACGACTGTCGGAAGCCCGCAGTACGACGGCCAGACCGGTTACCGTTGGGGGGGCAATCACCTCTGCGCCGGCTTGCGCTCGCCAGCGCTCCGCACCGTTCTGAGCGTCGAACGCGATCACTTCGCCGTCGACGGCGACCACCACAACCAGACTGCCGTCGCTGCCGACTCCGGCAGAGAGACGCTTACCTGCATTAGCCGTCCACACCCGGCGTCCCGCCTCCAGACGAACGACCTCACCGTTATGGGCCGCTACGTAGACATCGTTGTCAACGATCGCGGGTGTGAACTGGTATGGACCTGCCGATCCGACTCGTACCTCCCAAAGACGATTCAAGGAGGCCGTTTCACGAAAATCCACCAGCTCTGCAGGCTTTGGGGCGGATGAGGCAAACGGATTGAGCGAGGAACAGCCGGCAGAAAAAACGCTCACGGCAGCCACCGCCCATAGCGACGCGCGGACCCATCTCATGGTTCAGCCCTCCAGGGACTCGAGTTTGACTCGAATCACTTCTAGCAACGGATCACCCCCGGACGCACCACCCTGGGCAGAGAGCGAGTCGAGCGCCGCCTGATAGGCCTTTCTGGCTTCGGCAGGTTTGCCATCGAGCGCGAGAATATCGCCACGTAGATCATCGAAGCGAAAGCGTAAGCCATCGACCGGCGCCCGCTCAAGTTGTTTCAGCGCATCCGGGCCAGCGCCTTCGTCGAACATCACAACTGCCAGCCGAAGACGGGCAAGGTCACGCAGAACCGGGTCATTGCCATTGGTCGAAACCCATTCGAGATGCGCGCGGGCATTCCTGGCATCACCCTCGGCGAACTGGACATTTGCCGACAACATCGCCGCCAGATCGGCATAAACCGACCCGGGGAATTTCTCGATCAACTGCCCGGCGGCCTCGCGGGTTTTTGCTGGCTCGCCCCTGTCGGCCGCGGCCTGAACCACGAAATAGAGAGCGCCCGCTTCACTCGCCTGCCTGCTTTTGTACCAATTGAGTCCTTGCCAGCCCACAGACGCGACCGCGGCGACCACGGCAATGCCGGTGACCAGCTTGCCGTACTGCTCCCACCACGCCTTCAGCTCGGATATCTGTTCCTGCTCTTCGAGATCATAAATCGCCATCGTCATCGTCCTCTGGAAATAGGCTTTCTGCCACCGCATCCGCGAGGCTTTCGATCGTCAAAATTTGCTGCGCACCCGGGCCGCGCAAGGGCTTCAGGCCGACTTCGCCCGCAGCGGCCTCGTCTTCACCGATGATTACCGCCATCGCGGCTCCGCTGGAATCAGCCTTTTTCATCTGCGACTTGAAACTGCCCCCACCGCAGTGGGTCAGCACCACAAAACCATGTTCGCGCAGGGCCTCGGCGGCACGGAATGCCACTCGCATCGCCTGCTCGCCGACATGGACCACGTAAACATCGGGCGCCTCGGGAGCGGCCACGCCACCCGCCTCGGACCACAAGGCCAGCAAACGCTCGACCCCCATCGCAAAACCGGCCGCAGGCGCCGGTTTGCCACCCAATTGCTCGACCAGTCCGTCGTAGCGACCACCCGCGCAGACCGTGCCTTGCGCACCGAGCCGGGTGGTGACCCATTCGAACACGGTGCGGTTATAGTAATCGAGGCCGCGCACCAGTCGATGGTTGATCCGGTAAGGGATGCCGGCATCCTTGAGAATCACCTGCACACCCTCGAAGTGCCGCAGCGAGTCATCACCCAGGAAGTCGACCAGGCGGGGCGCTGCTTCGACCAAGCCTTGCAGGTCGGGGTTCTTGGTATCGAGAATGCGCAGCGGATTGGTGTGGAGCCTGCGCTTTCCATCCTCGTCGAGCTGATCCACATGGGCCTCGAGATAGGCAAGCAACTCGGCCCGGTGGCGCGCACGCTCATCGCTCGAACCCAGCGAATTGAGCTCGAGACGCACATCCTCGAGGCCCAGGTCATCCCACAGGCGGGCACACATCAGGATCAACTCGGCGTCGACATCGGGCCCGGCAAAACCGAGCGCCTCGACCCCGATCTGATGAAACTGGCGGTAGCGCCCCTTCTGCGGCCGCTCATGCCGGAACATCGGGCCCTGATAATAAAGGCGTTGCGGCCCTTGCGCGAGCAGCTTGTGCTGTATCGCAGCACGCACGCATGAGGCCGTACCCTCCGGGCGCAGGGTGAGATGCTCGCCGTTGAGCGCATCCTCGAAGGAATACATCTCCTTCTCGACGATATCGGTGACCTCACCGATCGCGCGCTTGAACAGTGCGGTCGGCTCGACGATCGGCATTCTGATGGGCTTGTAGCCGTAGCTGCGCAGCCAGTCGCGTACGATGTCCTCGAAGTGTTCCCAGCTTTCCGCGTCTTCTGGCAGGATGTCGTTCATCCCGCGCACGGCTTGTAGATTCTGACTCATTTGTTTCCAGTTATCGGGGCGGACGCTCAGCCCGCCTTCTTGGGATATTTGTCGGCCACATATTGGTCGACGAGTGCGCGAAACTCGGCAGCGATATTGTCACCGCGCAGGGTGACGGTCTTGACTCCGTCCACGAACACCGGCGCAGCCGGTTGCTCGCCGGTGCCCGGCAG
>JAEUNS010000009.1 GCA_016790005.1 Zoogloeaceae bacterium | reverse complement strand
CAGGGCGAATCGACCCCGCAACGACTGCGCTATCGCGAACTCGACCAGCGTGTCGACCGCATCGCCCGCGGCCTGGCTGCGTGCGGCGTGGGCCGCGGCGACGTGGTCACCTACCAGCTGCCGAACTGCTGGGAATTCATCGCACTATCGGTCGCCTGCGCCCGCCTGGGCGCGGTGGCCAACCCGGTGATGCCGATCTTCCGTCAGCATGAACTCAACTTCATGCTGAACTTCGGCGAATCGAAGGTGTTTATCGTGCCGAAGCGCTTCCGCGGCTTCGACCACGAGGCCATGGCGCGCGAGATGCTGCCCGGTCTACCCCATCTGAAGCGCCTCGTGGTTGTCGGCGACGACGGTCCGGACAGCTTCGACGCAGTGTTGATGCGCGACGACACGCCCCCGTTCGCCGGGCCGGGCATCGGCCCGAACGATGTCTTGCTGCTGATGTATACCTCGGGCACCACCGGCGAACCGAAAGCCGTGATGCACACCTCGAATACGCTGTTCTCCAACCTGCATGCGTATATCGAGACGATGGAGCTCAGCGACGCCGACATCGTGCTGGGCGCCTCGCCGATGGCCCACCTGACCGGATACGGCTATCTGGCAATGATTCCGCTGATCCTCAACTCCACCACCGTGCTGCAGGACATCTGGGATGCGAAGCGGGCACTCGAGATCGCACGCGCGGAAGGCGTCACCTTCAGCATGGCCTCGGCCGCCTTCGTGGCCGACCTGTGCGTTGCAGTCGAGAACGGCGCCGAGCCCGTACCCAGCTTCACCAAGTTCAATTGCGCCGGCGCACCGATTCCGCCGGTGGTGATCGAGCGCGCCTGGAAGCTGATGGGCCTGCGGGTCAGCTCGGCCTGGGGGATGACCGAATGCGGTGCGATCACGATCACCGAGCCGGCGCGCGCACTCGAGAAATCCGGCGTTTCCGACGGGCGCCCCTTGCCGGGTGTCGAAATCAAGATCGTGGACGCCGATGGCGAAACCCTGCCGGCGGGCGAAACCGGCTCGCTGCGGGTGCGCTGCTCGTCGCTGTTCGGCGGCTACCTTAAGCGCCCACATCTGAACGGCACCGACGCGGAAGGCTGGTTCGACACCGGCGACCTTGCCTTTCTCGACGACGAGGGTTACCTGCGCATCAATGGCCGGAGTAAGGATCTCGTGATCCGCGGCGGTGAGAACATCCCGGTGATCGAGATCGAGAACCTGCTCTACAAACACCCCGCGGTGCTCACCTGCGCGGTGGTCGGCTACCCCGACAAGCGCCTTGGCGAACGTATTTGCGCCTTCGTTTCGCTGAGACCGGGCATGTCGCTGAGCTTCGCCGACCTGACGGCCTATTTCGAAAGCCTGAAGGTGGCACGCCAGTATTTCCCGGAGCGGCTGGAAATCGTCGACAGCCTGCCTTCGACCCCCAGCGGCAAATTTCAGAAGTTCAAGTTGCGCGAGATCGCCAAACAATTCGGTGAATCGACATGAGCAAAACGATCATTGTCGAAATCCACGACCGGGTCGGTCTGATCGGACTGAACCGGCCTGAGGTCTACAACGCCCTGAACGACGAGCTCATGAACGCACTTGGAACTGCGCTCGACGCGTTCGAAGCCGACGAACAGATCGGCTGCGTGGTGATCACCGGCTCTGAAAAAGCCTTTGCGGCAGGCGCCGACATCGCTGCGATGCGGTCCTGGGACTACATGGATGTCTACAAGTCCGACTTCATCACCCGCAACTGGGAGCGGCTCAAGACCTTCCGCAAGCCGGTGATCGCTGCGGTGCGTGGCGTGGCGCTGGGTGGCGGCTGCGAACTCGCGATGATGTGCGACACCGTGTTCGCCGCCGACTCCGCCAAGTTCGCGCTGCCCGAGGTCAGGCTCGCGGTAATCCCCGGTGCCGGTGGCACCCAGCGCATGCCGCGCGCGGTCGGCAAGGCCAAGGCGATGGACCTGTGCTTCACCGGCCGCTTCATGGATGCCGCCGAGGCAGAGCGTGGCGGCCTGGTTTCGCGCATCTATCCGGCCGACCAGGTTGTGGACGAAGCGCTCGCCGCGGCCGCCGGCATCGCGCAGCAATCGCTGCCGGTGCTGATGATGCTGAAGGAGTCGGTCAATCGCGCTTTCGAGAGCCCGCTCAATGAAGGGCTGCTGTTCGAACGTCGGACCCTGCACGCCACTTTTGCGCTCGCCGACCAGAAAGAAGGCATGGCAGCCTTCCTGGAAAAGCGCAAACCCAAATTTGTGAACCGCTGAGGGTGACTACAATGCAACGCGAATCGATGGAATTCGACGTGCTGATCGTCGGCGGTGGCCCGGCCGGGCTGGCAGCGGCGAACGTGACGAGTCGGGCGACAACCCCCGCCTGCAGATCAACGCGCAGAACTGCGTGCACTGCAAGACCTGCGACATCAAGGATCCCACCCAAAACATCAACTGGGTGGTGCCCCAGGGGGGCGAAGGGCCGATCTATCAGGGTATGTGAGCTGCGCACCGAGACGCGTCAGTACCCGGACCAGTTCGGCAAAGCGCTCACCATCCCGCCCGATGCACACCAGCTGTGCCAAGCTCGCCCGCCGCGGGGCTGGCGACCAGACGATCCGCGAACCAGTGAACTGCAGGACCTCGGCATGTGCACGCCCGCACCGCCGCAGGATGCCTTTGGCCCGCAATAGCACGCCGGCGTACTGCGACAACAGGCGTTCGAGGTCTTCACCTTCGACATCGCCGGCGAAGTTGATGCTGCACGACTGCAAGCCGCCCGCGGGCGTCGCGCGGTAAGCCCCGGCCTTTACCGATTGCATGGTCGGCATGCCGGCCGTGCGTGTGGCCAGCGCAGGGGCACTCGCCGCGCATGGTTGGCGCTCGACGAGCACATCCTCATTGGACCGGAGGCCGGCCAACACAGCCGGGAGCGGCTCGCCCGCGCCGATCCGATTGATCACCAGCCGGCCCCCGGCGCGGACCTGACGCAGCCAGACATCAGCGCACAGCGGATCACGCGCATGCCGCTCCGCCTGACTGGCATCGACCAAGCACACCACCTCTTCCAAGCTCAAGCGCGGCGACACCCGGACGGCATCCATGATCCGCGTCGGG
>JAEUNS010000423.1 GCA_016790005.1 Zoogloeaceae bacterium | reverse complement strand
CTCTTCGCTCGCCTTCTCGTTCTTGAGATAGCCCTTCATCACCAGGTTGCCACGGAACATGATCTCGCCCATGGTCTCGCCGTCGGCCGGCACCGGCTGCATCGTGAGCGGGTCGAGCACCGTGATCGCTTCCTGCATGTGATAGCGCACGCCCTGGCGGCCATTGCGTTCAGCGCGATTGGCAATCGGAAGGTCGTCCCACTCGGGGTGCTTGGCACACACCGACGCCGGGCCGTAGGTTTCGGTCAGGCCGTACACATGAGTGATGTCGAAGCCGATCATCTCCATGCCCTCGATGATCGCAGCCGGTGGCGCCGCGCCCGCGATCAGCGCCGACACCTTGTGCTCGATGCCCGCACGCAAGCCCGCTGGTGCGTTGATCAGCATGCCATGCACGATCGGTGCGCCACAGAAATGGCTCACCCTGTGGCGACGGATCAGTTCATAGATCAGCGGCACATCGACCTTGCGCAGGCACACGTTCACCCCGGCATTGGCCGCCATGGTCCACGGGAAGCACCAGCCGTTGCAATGGAACATCGGCAATGTCCACAGATAGACGGCATGCTGCGGCATGCCCCAGCTGATGATGTTCGAGGCCGCGTTCAGATAAGCGCCACGATGGTGATAGACCACCCCCTTGGGGTTGCCGGTCGTACCCGAGGTGTAGTTGAGCGCGATCGCGTCCCACTCGTCGGCGGGCAGCGACCACTCGAAGTTGGCGTCACCGGTGGCGATGAATTCTTCGTATTCGATCTCGCCGACCCGCTCGGTTCCGGGGTATTCGGGGTCGAGTGCGTCGATGACCAGCGGCTTCGGCCCCTCGAGCCTCTCGAGCGCCGGCGCGACAATTGCGGCAAACTCGGGGTCGGTGATCAACACCTTGGCCTCGCCATGCGCGAGCATGAAGGCGATCGCCTCAGGGTCGAGACGGGTATTGAGGGTGTTGAGCACCGCACCCAACATCGGAACACCGAAATGCACCTCGAACATGGCCGGCACATTGGGCAGCATCACCGCGACGGTGTCGCCCACGCCCACGCCGCGCGCGGCCAGCGCACTGGCGAGGCGGCGACAACGGGTGTAGGTTTCGCTCCAGGTGAACTCGCGCGCGCCGTGAATCACGCTGGTGCGTCGCGGATAGACGCTGGCGCTTCGTTCGATGAAGCTCAGGGGCGAGAGCGGTACGAAGTTGGCCGCGTTCTTTGCAAGCCCCTGCTGATAGATATTACCCGACATCCATTTTCCTCCTCTGGTCAAGACGATTTCGGCAGCGCCTGCGGACACTGTCGGCCACCCGGCCGGCATGTTCGCCCGACGACGACATGCGGATCACCGTTCACCCGCGCGGGCGGGCGGTGCCATCCGTATTTTTCTGACGCAAGCGTAGCAATCGAGCTTGTCGCGAGTATTGTGAAAATGTACTGAATGTTGTCATGATCAGCGGCAGCGTGCCGAGCGCCGATAAAATCGGCACAAATGCCAGTACGGAATGTCACCGATGAAACCTGCCCCGCTACCGAACGCTGTTCATTACCCCGCCCACTCGATCAGCGACCGGCGCTATCGCGAGATGATGTCGGCCAGCCTCGATCTGCTCGACCAGGGCCTCACGGTGTTCGACGAGCACCTGCGGCTGGTGACCTGCAATCGCAGCTTTCTTGAACTGCTCGACTTTCCGGCGGCGCTGGGTGAACCCGGCACACCGTTCGAGGCTTTCATCCGCCACAACGCGCTGCGCGGAGAATACGGCGAAGGCGATCCCGAAGCACAGATAGCCGAGCGGGTCGCCGCCGCGCGCAGTTTCCTTACCCATGACACCCGGCGCCTTCGGCCAAATGGAAAGCTGCTGTCGATTCGGGGCATCCCCCTGCCGCATAAGGGCTTCATCACGATCTACTCCGACATTACCGAACTCGAGCAGCAGCGTACCCAGATCGCCCAACACCAGGTCGAGCTCGAATCCGCGATCGACCGGCGTACCGCCGAGTTGCGCGAGACCAACCGCGAACTCACCCAAGCAGTCGAGACCAACCGCCAGATCACCGCGGCGCTGCGCCACAGCGAGAGCCGCTTGCGCCGCATCACCGACAACATACCGGCTCACATTGCCTATTTCGACAAGAGCTGGACCTACCGCTATGCCAATCGTCCCTATGCCAAATGGTTCGGCTGGACTACTGAGACCTTTCCCGGTCTGGCGATCAGGCGTGCGATCGGCGATGAGGTGTTCAGCTTCGTCGAACCCTATGTACACCGCGCCCTTGCCGGCGAAACCGTAAGCTACGAATACTCCACCACCGGCCGCGACGGCACGCCCGTCAATGCGCTCAGCACGCTGGTGCCCGATATCGGCGAGAATGGCCAAGTCGAGGGGTGCTTCGTCCATTCTGTCGACACCACCGAACAACGCCGCACCCAGCACCTGCTCGCCCAGGCGCAGAAGATGGAGGCGATCGGGCAACTGACGGGCGGACTTGCACACGACTTCAACAACATGCTGACCATCGTCATGGGTAATCTCGGCGGCATTCGCGATGCCCGCCCGCACGACCCGCTCAACCATGAATTCATCGAGCCGGCACTCGAGGCCGCCGGCCGTGGCGCCGAGCTGGTCAAGCGCCTCCTCGCGTTCTCGCGCCAGCAGCCGCTGGCCCCCCGGCCGGTCGAGGTCAATGGCCTGATCGCCGGCATGACGCGCCTGATCCGGCGCTCGTTGCCCGACAACATCACCCTGATCAACTCTTCGCGCAAAGCCGAGCTCTTCGCCATGGTCGACTCCAGCCAGCTCGACAATGCACTGTTGAATCTCGCCCTCAACGCGCGCGACGCGATGCCTAATGGCGGCGAACTGCGCATCGAAACCACCCTCGAATGCCTGGCTGGCGCAAGTGCGGCCGACCTCGAGCTCAGCCCGGGCGAGTATGTGCAGATCGGTGTAAGCGACAACGGCACCGGCATGGACAGCGGCACCATGGCGCGCGTCTTTGAGCCCTTCTTCACCACCAAGAAGTTCGGCACGGGCAGCGGACTGGGTCTGGCGATGGTGTATGGCTTCGTCAAGCAATCGGGCGGCGGCATCCGTATTCGCAGCCGCCAGGCGGTCGGCACCTCGATCGCCCTGGTTCTGCCCTGCGCCCGCGAAGGCAGCGCTGTCGGCACCGAGAGCGAAACCCTGCCGGTCGACCTCAATGGCCGGCTGGTGCTGCTGATCGATGATGACCCCGAAGTTCGCAAGATCGTGCGCATGCAGTTATCGTCGCTGGGTTGCAGCGTGCTCGAAGCCGAAGGTGGCAGCGAGGCCGCCGACATGCTCGAGAATGTGCCGGCGATATCGCTGCTGCTATCCGACGTGGTCATGCCCGGCGACATGGATGGACGCGCCCTCGCCCGCTTTGCGCGTC
>JAEUNS010000368.1 GCA_016790005.1 Zoogloeaceae bacterium | reverse complement strand
ACCGCGAAGGCTTCGTTGATCTCCCACAGATCGACGTCGCCAACGCCCCAGCCGGCGCGTGCGAGCACCTTCTGCATCGCACCCACCGGTGCCGTTGTGAACCAGTGCGGCTCCTGAGCATGGGTGGCATGCCCGACGATGCTTGCAATCGGCGCACAACCGAGCTTCTCGGCGGTGGAACGGCGCATCAGCACCAGCGCCGCAGCGCCGTCCGAAATCGAGCTGGAGTTGGCCGCGGTCACCGTGCCGTCCTTGCGGAACGCCGGTTTGAGGCCGCCGATCTTGTCGATCTGCGCCTTCGGGGGCTGTTCGTCATGTTCGACCAGGGTATCGCCCTTGCGCCCGGCAACAGTGACCGGCGCGACCTCCCAGGCAAACGCACCGCTTGTTATCGCAGCCTGGGCACGGGTGGTCGAGGCAACCGCGAACTCGTCCTGGGCTGCGCGCGAGAAACCGAAATGACCGGCGCAGTCTTCGGCGAAGGTGCCCATCAGCCGGCCCTTGTACTCGGCCGAGTAGCTGTCCTCCAGGCCATCGAGGAACATGTGGTCGAGCAGCTGACCATGGCCAAGGCGGTAACCGCCCCGCGCCTTGGGGAGCAGATAGGGCGCATTGGACATCGACTCCATGCCGCCCGCGACCATCACATCATTGGTGCCGGCCACGAGCAGATCATGCGCGAGCATGGTCGCTTTCATGCCCGAGCCGCAGACCTTGTTGATCGTGGTGCAGCCGGCCGCCAGCGGCAAGCCGGCGCCGAGGGCTGCCTGGCGAGCCGGCGCCTGACCGACACCAGCCGGCAGCACGCAGCCCATGATGACTTCCTGCACGGCATCGGGCCCGACCCCTGCGCGCTCGACCGCAGCCTTGATGGCCACCGCTCCGAGTTGCGGACCGGTAAAGCCCGCGAGAGAACCCTGAAAGCCGCCCAGCGGCGTACGGGCGACAGAAACGATTACGATCGGATCAGACATTGCTGGAACTCCCGGTTACAGTGATTCGTAGAAATGGTTTTCGGGGACTCGGGCAGACTCTTGGCCCCGCCCGCACGACTTTCACATCAACCCACGCTGCAGTTTGGTTCAGGAACGCAGCCTTGTCACTGCGTGCGCTCCTTCTTGCCTTGCATGGCCATGATGGTCTGCTGCATCACCGCGCATAGCGTCCATTGCTCATCCTTGATCGCGTACACATCGGCACGGGTGATGAGTAGGGTGCGCCCCGACTTGACGACCTCGCCCCGCGCCACCAGGCGATCGCCGTCGGCGGGTGCGATGAGGTTGATCTTGTATTCGACGGTCAGCACGCTGGCGTCGTCGCTGGTCAGGGTATTGGCGGCATAACCGGCGGCAGAGTCTGCGATCATGCCGACGATGCCACCGTGGATGAAACCATGCTGCTGGGTGATCTCTGGCCGCTTGGGCAGGTGGATCTCGGTATAGCCGGGCTCGACGATCGCGAGTTCGGCGCCGATCAGGGTCATTGCCTGTTGCAGGCGGAAGCTCGCACGCACACGCTCCGCATAGGCGGGATCGCGCGGCTGAAACATGGGTAGCTCGGGGCGCATTCGGGTCTCCTCGGTGGGTGTCCTGATGGACTGGTCTTTTTGTTTTCGGCCATTTTACTTACGTTGACGTAAACGTCAACAACTGCCCAAACAAAACTCACTCGGCCTTGAGCATGCGCCGGGCAAGCTCGGCCTTTGCCTGTGCCGCCCCGGCCGTGTCATGTCCGAGCAGATCGGTGCATTGCTTTTCAAGCATCGCAATCTCGCCCAATACTGCCTCGATGTCTTCGCGTTGCTGCTCGAGCGACGCCCGCCGGTCAGCCAGCACCTTCAGGAAGCGCTGCAACTGCGGCGCGTAGTTGCGAACCCCGCCATACATGTCGATCAACTCGCGAACCTCGGCGAGTGACAGCCCCAAACGCTTGCCGCGCAAGGTGAGCTTGAGGCGGGTGCGGTCGGCCTTGGTGTAGACCCGTGCGCGCCCCGAGCGTGCCGGCGTGAGCAGGCCTTGGTCTTCGTAGAAGCGGATCGCACGCGGGGTGATATCGAATTCGCGCGCCAGTTCAGTGATGGTGAAAGTGCGCTCGGTAGCTGTCATGAAGTATTCGCAATGGACGTCGTCGCGCCAATGATATAAAAAGCGGCTCTCGTTACCAAAAAAAGTTCAATATCGCAGCCTGCGCCAAGTCAGTGGCCTGAACCGCGGCATGGCCAGTATTGCTCAAGGAGACTACCCGTGATCGGATCGCAGTTGCTCGACTACCCAATCGCCGATGTTCCTGCTGCGGCGCAGATCATACCGGTATTGCCCGGCGTCGATTGGGTGCGCATGCCTCTGCCCTATGCGCTCGACCACATAAACCTGTGGATGCTGGCCGACGGCAAGGATGTGGTGATCGTCGACACCGGCTTTGGACTCGAGCAGGTGCAAACCGCGTGGACCGAGATTCTCGAACGCGACCCACGACACATCTCGGGCATCGTCGTGACCCATTGCCACCCGGACCACGTCGGCCTGGCGGACTGGCTCAGCCAACGCAACGATGCGCCGGTGTTCATGACCCAGAGCGAGTTCTTTGGCGCCCATGCACTGTGGCACCAGATGCCCGGTTATTCGGTTCCCGACATGCTCGGGCAGTTCGCAGCGCACGGGTTGGACGCGGCGCGCCTGCAGGCACTCGAATCGCGCGGCAACGCCTACCGGCGCGGGGTACCCAGCCTGCCGCGCAGCTTTCACCGCATGTTTGGCGGCGACGTGCTGCATATCGACGGACTTGAATGGCGCGTGATCGTCGGTTATGGACACTCTCCCGAACATGCCAGCCTGTATTGCGAAGAGCTGAGGGCCCTGATCTCGGGTGATATGCTGCTTCCGCGGATCTCGACCAACGTCAGCGTTTTCGCCGCGACTCCGAATGATGATCCGCTCACCTGGTTTCTTGAATCGCTGCAGCGCATCAAAGACTTGCCGGAAGACACGCTCGTGCTACCATCGCACGGTAAACCCTTTCGCGGTCTGAGGACGCGCATCGCCCAACTTGAAGCCCACCACCGGGAACGCTGTGACGCCTTGCTTGAGGTGCTCGATGTTCCCCGCACTGCGGCAGAGATTCTGGCGACGATGTTTCCTCGCGAACTGGATACTCACCAGGTGATGTTTGCCATGGGTGAGGCCGTAGCTCACCTGAATTATCTTGCGGTTCGCAAGGAGGTAGCGCGGCTGGTCGATCGCGATGGCATAACCCGTTTCGTAAGAACTGCCTGACAACAAGGAGCATTGTAAAAATGGCCGCACCCACCCCCGATAAGGCTCATCCCGAGTTGCCCGATCCGCAGGAGATCGCCAAGACCTACGCCGAGGTCGCGCAGCGTGCCTCCTCGCTGATCAGCGAGCATGTGCAACGCCAGCTGAAGAAGGGCGTTGCCACCCCCAGCGATGAGCTCGGGATCGCCCAGGCATTCATGGACATGATGGCCAAGCTGCTGTCGAATCCCTACAAGCTGGCACAGACCCAGATGAATCTGGTGTGGGACTATTTTTCATTGTGGCAGCACTCGATGCTGCGTTTCATGGGCATGCAGGCCTCGCCGGTTGCGCAGCCCGACAAGGGCGACAAGCGCTTCAAGGACGAGCAATGGGAAGAGCACTTCCTGTTCGACTTCATCAAGCAGTCTTACCTCATCGCCGCCCGCCATGTGCACGACACCGTCTGTTGCGTGCAGGGCCTGGATGACCAGACCCAGAAGAAGGTCAACTTCTTCACCCGTCAATACATCGACGCCCTTTCGCCGTCGAACTTCGCAGTGACCAACCCCGAAGTTTTCCGCGAAACCGTCAAGAGCGGCGGTCAAAACCTGCTCAAGGGTCTCAACAACCTGCTGCGCGACATGGAAGACGGCGGCGGCCAGCTGCGGGTCAAGATGACCGACACCAGCGCCTTCGAGCTCGGCAAGAACGTGGCGACCACGCCGGGCAAGGTCGTATTCCAGACCGAAATGATGCAGCTTCTGCAATACAGCCCGAGCACCGACAAGGTGCTCAAGAAGCCGCTGCTGATCGTACCGCCCTGGATCAACAAGTTCTACATCCTCGATCTGCGCGAAAAGAACTCCTACATCAAGTGGTGCGTGGACCAGGGGCACACCGTGTTCGTGATCTCGTGGGTCAACCCGGATGGCAACCAGTCCGAAAAGACCTTCGAATCCTACGTCACCGAAGGTGTGCTCGCCGCACTCGACGCGATCGAACAGCAGACCGGCGAAAAGGAAGTCAACGCAGCCGGTTATTGCCTGGGCGGCACCCTGCTCGCGACCACGCTCGCCTACCTAGCTGCAAAGAAGCAGAAGCGTATCGCCTCGGCGACCTTCTTCACCACCATGACCGACTTCTCGGAGCCGGGTGAGCTGGGTGTGTTCATCGACGAGCAGCAGATCTCGAGCCTCGAGAAGAAGATGTTCGAGCGCGGCTATCTCGAAGGCTCCGAGATGGCCGGCACCTTCAACATGATGCGTGCCAACGACCTCATCTGGTCATTCGTGGTGAACAACTACCTTATGGGCAAGGACCCGTTCCCGTTCGATCTGCTCTACTGGAACTCCGACTCCACCCGCATGCCGGCCAAGATGCACAGCTTCTACCTGCGCAGCATGTACATGAACAACATGCTGGTGCAGCCGGGCGCAGTCGAGATCGCCGGTGTGCCGATCGACCTCGCCAAGATCAAGGTACCGTGCTACTTCATCTCGACGATCGAAGATCACATCGCCCCCTGGAAGAGCACCTATGCCGGCGCGCGCAATTTCGGCGGCCCGGTTCGCTTCGTGCTGGGCGGTTCGGGGCACATCGCAGGCATCGTGAACCCGCCTGCCGCCAACAAGTATGGTTTCTGGGTCAACGCCGCAGCCAAGCTGGCTGACACGGCCGATCAGTGGTTCGAAGGCGCGCAGCAGCAATCCGGCTCATGGTGGACCGACTGGAATGCTTGGGTCGCCTCGCAGGACGCCGAGCAGGTCGACCCGCGCGACCCGGCTGCTGGCAAGCTGAAAGCCATCGAAGATGCCCCGGGCTCGTTCGTCAAGATTCGTGCGGATGCCAACAAGGTCGTCTGATCTGGGCTGAACTCAGCTTGAACTGAAAAAGGGAGCCTGTGGCTCCCTTTTTTTGTCGCCCCTGCCGCCCCAAGGCGATCCCGCCCAATCGGTTGACGCTGCACAAACCGCCAATGAATGCCCATGCTAAAGTTGATGCCGGACCTGATCAGCCTGCAGAGCACTCGACTGCCACAATGAGTTCTGTCTCACGCTTATCGACCTGACCGATCCAACCCTGGTGCACCCAACGGCCGGCCCCGCAGAAGCACGCACTCGCATGCGCAGCGCAGCATTCGACAGCCTGCTTGTAACGTTTTCACAACATATGCAGGCAATTCGCGACGAGGTCGAAGAGATGCGGGTCGAGCGCGGCATCGAGAGTACCTATGTCGCACTCCTGCGCCAAGCCCGGAGCGGTGAAAAGCTCGCAGAACACGCCCGCAAGATCGACTCTCTGAACAAGCGCCTGAGCGAAGACTTCGAGTCCCTCCAGCCGGATCGCATCGTCGACACCTTGAGCGAGCACTTGTCGATACCCGAGCAATGCCTGCGAATCGAGAACGAAACAGTGATGATTACTCGCAATGGCGTCATCGTGCCAAACGAAAAACCCGAAAATCAGGATACGCTTGAGATCCGGCTCAATGAATTGATCTCGCGCGATCGGCGCAGGCGTGTCGTCATCCCGGTAAGGATTCCCCGGGATTTCGTTGCCGAATCGGTACGCCACACCATCACCGAGATTCATCGTGCCTTCCTCCTGTGATCGGCCCCCGGCTGATTTCATGACCAGTGATCTTGACGGTGCGAATGCCAGCCATCCCCCTGCCGCGCCAGTGAGCGGAAAACCGCGGGAGCCTTCCAGATGAAACCCAGCATGAGCAAAATCGAAGCCTTACGCACCATCGCGGCCGAAGTATCGAGCGGCGAGCCCATATTTCCGGCCTCGACCGCCGTCGTACTGAAGATTCGCGATGCACTCGAAGACCCCGACTGCCATCTCGAACGTGCGGCACGACTGAGCGAAGGCGACCCGCTGTTGTCTGCACGCATCGTCGCGACCGCCAACTCGGTCGCGTTCAACCCGATGGGGCGCGAGATCAGCGACGTCAAGACCGCGATCGGCCGACTCGGCTTCACGACCCTGCGCAGCCTGGCCATGGCCACCCTGACCCGCCGGATGGCGGGCGAACCCCACTCGACCGCGCAAGAGCAGGCCGGTAGCCAGCTTTGGGAACACAGCACCCATGTGGCGGCACTCGCACGCGTGATCGCGCGGAAAGTGACCCACCAAAACCCCGATGCAGCAATGTTCGCAGGCCTGATCCACGAGATCGGCGGCTTTTATCTCATCTCTCGCGCCTCCGAGTACCCCTCGCTGCTTCAGTCCGACCCAATCACCAGCAAATCGACCGCCGATGCAGATTCAAGCGAACCCCAATCCGGCGAGGGCCCGGTCGAAGACGAGGCGCTCGAATTCAGCGTCGAGCGTGATCTGTGCCTCGCCGTATTGAAGAAGCTTGCGATACCGGCAGCCA
>JAEUNS010000359.1 GCA_016790005.1 Zoogloeaceae bacterium | reverse complement strand
AGTTCCGCAAATCCGCATTCCCGCCACCTATTTGCGTGGTGGCACCAGCAAGGGCGTGTTCTTCCGCCTGGAAGACCTCCCCGAACCCTGCCGCGTACCGGGCGAAGCGCGCAACAGATTGTTCCAGCGCGTCATCGGCAGCCCCGACCCCTACGCCAAGCACATCGACGGCATGGGCGGCGCCACGTCGAGCACCAGCAAATGCGTGATCTTGTCCAAATCGAATGTTCCCGATCATGACGTCGAGTATCTCTATGGGCAGGTCGCCATCGACAGCGATTTTGTCGACTGGTCGGGCAACTGCGGCAACCTGTCGACGGCTGCCGGCGCCTTCGCCATCCACGCCGGCTATGTCGATCCGGCCCGCATGCCGGAGAACGGCGTGTGCGTTGTGCGCATCTGGCAGGCCAACATCGGCAAGACGATCATCGCCCATGTGCCGGTCAGCGATGGGCAAGTGCAGGAAACCGGCGACTTTGAACTCGATGGCGTGAGTTTCCCGGCCGCCGAGATCGTGCTCGAATTTCTCGACCCCGCGGATGACGGCGAGGACGATGGTTCGATGTTCCCTACCGGTAACCTGGTCGACGAACTCGACGTGCCCGAATCGGTCGTTTCAGGCGGTAAGTTGAAGGCGACGCTGATCAACGCCGGCATCCCGACCATCTTCGTCAATGCCGCCGACGTCGGCTATCGCGGCACCGAGTTGCAGGACGCGATCAACGGCGACGCTGAAGCACTGGCCGGCTTCGAGGCGCTGCGCGCCATCGGCGCCGTGAAGATGGGCCTGATCGCCAAGCTCGAAGACGCTGCCAAACGCCAGCACACGCCGAAGATCGCCTTCGTCGCGCCGCCGATCGATTACGTCGCGTCCAGCGGCAAGACGGTCAAGGCCGACGACGTCGACCTGCTGGTCCGCGCGCTCTCGATGGGCAAGTTGCACCACGCGATGATGGGCACGGCGGCGGTGGCCATCGGCACCGCGGCGGCTGTTCCCGGCACCCTGGTCAATCTCGCGGCCGGCGGCGGCGAGCGCCAGACGGTGCGCTTTGGCCACCCGTCCGGCACCTTGCGCGTCGGCGCCGAAGCGAAGCAAGTCGACGGCAAATGGACGGTCACCAGGGCGATCATGAGCCGCAGTGCCCGCATCTTGATGGAAGGCTGGATACGCGTGCCCGGCGACGCATTCTGAACGAGGAAACCCCATGTCTACCCGCAAGAAACTCAAAGGACGGGTCTTCAACGCTGACGAACTCGGCAAGCTCGGTTTCGGCATCGTGCTCTACGCCAACGCCGCACTGCAGGGCGCGGTGATGGGCATGCACAAGGCGCTGGCCGGTGCAGCGAAACGATTGAAGACCAGAACTCTGGACGGGGCTACAACTCACAGGAGCAACAAGATCGGCAGCCCCATTTTGCGTCGCATACACAACTTGTGCGCAATCGGCATATCATGCGAACTCGGTAGGTTCAATATCCATGGAGTAAATTTTCATGACCAAATTCACGATAGCTGTCTTGACTGGCGCAATGCTCGGCCTGTTCGCGCCGCTTTCACAGGGTGCGGACCGGGGCGAATGTCGCGGAGACAAAATGCCGAGTATCTCGTTCGTCGAGTTTGAATCCTTCGACCCGACAACCCAACCGCCTACGCCACTGGTGGTCAAGGGAACCCTCCGCTTACCGGACCCGAGCAATGGCAAGAGTCGGTGCGTATCGACAAAGCGCAAGGTGCCGGCTGTCCTCATATTGCATAGCACAGGCGGCATCGATGCAACCGGTAGCTTCTATGCCACGGCGTTGAATGATGCCGGTGTGGCGACGCTCGAGATCGACATGTACGAGGCGCGGGGCGTGATGAGCCCGGAAGACAGGCCTCTGGCCCCGATCGCCGTCTACCCGGATGCCTTTGCCGCGCTTGCTTTTCTGGGCACTGTGCCCGGCATTGCGCCCGACCGGGTCGGCATAATCGGTTTCTCTCTGGGGGGCGTTGTAAGCCTCGCAGCCAGTGAGCAAAGCTATGCCATGGCGTTTGGTGGCCCATATCTGCGGTTCAAGGCGCATGTCGCCAACTATCCGGTTTGCTATGGTGCCAACCAGAGCTTTTTTGGTCTCCCCGCCGATGTGGTCGGTACGACGTTTCAGGATCTTACAGGCGCGCCTGTTTTGATTCAGATCGGATCCGAAGACGACTACGACAACGGTGCTGATCCCTGTAAAGCGCTTGCGCAGGAAGTGAACCCCGCCAACAACAACGTCGTTCAGGTGGCCGAATATCAAGGCGCGTTCCACGCTTGGGATCGACTCATGATTCCGATCACGGTGCCGGATATATTCGCGAATCGGGGTAGCTATTTTGAGACCGGAGTGGTTCCCATGGTTGAGATCAAGCCGGATGTCGAAATGGCGATGGAGTCACGCAAGCGGGTGGTGAGCTTTTTCCGGCGTCATCTTTGATGCGCTACCAAGGCACTCGCGCTTTGCTCCTGACAGGCAAGCCTGCCTATCGCAGACCTGCCTGCCTTAAAAGTGGTTCGCGAGCGCAGTCGGTCACTGTTGCTGCTGCGCATCGTAGAGCGAGGGGGTTACGCCAGCGCTCGCGAGAAATTCACGCAACTGCTTGACCGCCGGACGGGTGAACTCATTGCTGTGATGTGGATGGTGAAGAATGAGTTCATGACCTTTCAGCACGACGCGAAAGCGCGCACCATGCGCGGACTCGATCGAGGCGCCGACGTGGTGGAGCAGCGACTCGACATCGCGCCACTGTATGTTGCTCTTTATCGGTTCATGAAAAATCGACTCCAGAACCGCTCGTTGTTTGTGACTCATGGCTTGACCTCGCATGCAGAGGGGGCTTGGGAACCAGCGCCGGGCGCCAGCGACTTCATGATTCAGCCGAGTCGGGGCCGGCAATGCTCTAGATTATCCGCCTTGTGAATCCTGCTGGCGACTTCCTTGCCTTGTATAGCCGGACGTGGCCAATTGGGCGTGGTGCTGCTCTGCACATTGGTAGTCGTGTGTATAAAAACCCGAAGCCCGAATCTGATTGAACCGAGTCGCCCGTTTCGTTTCAAATTAACTTCATGAAGCGACATCGCGCCGGTATTGCGGCGTTTCCGGATATCGATCCCTCAGGAGAATCTCATGTTCAAGCACCTTGCACTGGCTCTGAGCGCCGCCGCGATCACTTTGGGCGCCGGTCCGGCACTGGCACATCATGGCTGGAGTGCCTACGATGCAGGCCAGACCCTGACCCTCGAGGTCCCGCTCAAGGTGGTCAACTATCGCAATCCACATGCCGATGTGCGCATAGAGCATGAGGGCAAAACCTGGGAG
>JAEUNS010000341.1 GCA_016790005.1 Zoogloeaceae bacterium | reverse complement strand
TGCTTATACGAATCGCTTCCTCACGCTCGCGCAGGTGATCCGGCAACTCAATGCCTCCCACGACCGCGGGGCGGTGCTGGTGCAGCGACAACTGCCTGGGCTCAAGAAGCGCATCATGCTCACCCAGTACATGCAGGGTTTCGGGGTGTTCAGCTTCCTGATCTGTGCGCTGTCGATGCTGGCTTTGTTTCTCGAGGCCGAGGCAACCGGCAAGTGGCTGTTTGGTGCCAGTCTGCTTACGCTGACCCTTTCGTTGTTGCTGTCGCTGGTGGAGGTGCTGATCTCCACCGAGGCGCTGTCGCTGGTGGTGGAAGACCTGGAACACGCGGGGCCGGGCGAGGGCGACGGGTCGCTGCGGTGATCGGGTGAGCTTCGCCCTGCGTTCGGCTCGCGCTGGCTTGTCGATGGAGTGATGTTTCAAGTCGGCCCATGGCCGCCCGGAAGGGTGCGCGGCAGCAGGCGCGCGGCGATCAACGCGGTGATCAGCAGGATGGCAGCGCCGATCATCGCGTTGACATGCAGCGCCTGGGAGAACGCGGCATGGGCCGCGGCCAGCAGTGCGGATGCGGTGTCGGTGTTCACCAGTGCTGCGGCCACGCCCATCGCACCGCCCAGCGTGTCGGTTGCGGCAGCAGCCTGATCCGGCGCCAGACCGGCGGGCAGGGTGGCCTGCATCTGGCTGCGATAAATCGCGGCACCGATGCTGCCAATGATGGCGATGCCAAGCGCCATGCCCAGTTCGGTGGCGGTTTCCGAGGTGGCGGAGGCGGCGCCGGTCTTGGTGGGCGGGGCGGAGCCGATCACAAGGTCGGTGCCCAGGATCATCATCGGCATCACCCCCATGCCCATCAGCAGCGTGCCGCCAACCAGCAGCCATACCGAGGCGGGCCCACCGACCAGCATCATCGCGCCCAGCCCGGGCACGGCCAGCAGCAAACCCAGGCTCACCAGCCGCGACGGCGCCATGCGCCCTGCCAGGCGGGGCACGAACAGCGACGCCACCACCTGGCCGATTGCGGGCGGTAGCATCACGATCCCGGCCTGCAGCGGCGACAGGCCGGCCACCCCTTGCAGATACTGGAACACCATCAGCCACGCGCCGGACAGCGACAGAATCGTCAGCAGCATCGCCATCACCGATACCGAGAAGCCCCGGTTGGCGAACAAGCCGAGATCGAACATCGGCTGTTCAAGTCGGCGCTGACGGCGAACGAACACGGCACCGATCGCAACACCGGCGGCGACGGCCGCCACCGGCAAGAGGCCGATGCCGTCGCGTGCCAGGCTCTTGATGCCGAAGATCACGGCCAGAATCATGGCTATGCACTGCAGCGCGCTGGGCAGATCCAGCGGGCCGGCCGCATCGTCGCGGAATTCCGGCAACAACAGCGGGCCCGCGATCAGCAGCAACAACATCACCGGCACGCCCAGCAGGAAGACCGTGCCCCAGGCGAAGAACTCGAGGATCACCCCGCCGACCAGCGGCCCGATTGCACTGCCCACGATGAAGCCGTTGATCCATACCGTGATCGCCAGCGTGCGTTCGCGTTCGTCATGAAACATGTTGCGGATCAGCGACAGTGTCGAGGGCATCAGCGTTGCACCGGCAATGCCGAGCAATGCGCGCGTGACGATCAGCATCGCCGTCGTGGTGGACATGGCCGCCAGCACCGAGGCCACGCCGAACGCAAAAGCACCATACAGCAGCAGCTTGCGCCGGCCGATGCGATCGCCCAGCGTGCCCATGGTGATCAGGAAGCCGGCGATCATGAAGCCGTAGATGTCCAGGATCCACAACAGCGCCGTGCCGCTGGGTTTCAGGTCTGCAGCCAGATGCGGCGCGGCAAGGTGCAGCACCGTCATGTCCAGCGCCAGCAGCAGCGTGGGCAGCACGAGCACCGCCAGCCCCCACCACTCGCGCCTGCCGGCGCGAAGTGGGTGTGCAGCGTCAGGTGGAGGTGGCGTGGAGGGCATTGGACAGTCGCTGGACATGAGTGGGAGTGCGATTATGGTCAGACCGCGCGGGACTCGCCAGCAAAGAAACTTGATCAAAGCGCACCAACAACCGGTGTCGACTATCAGGTTTGCCGGTTTTCGGCTGCAAGCTGATATTGATACAGATCCGCAGCAAGAATACGGATTTGTATAGATGGAGGCATCCCATGGTCCACCGTACCCCGAGCGATACTCTGCGCCGTCTCGCTCAGTTCTTACCCATTGTCGCAATCACACGCCCGCGCCAGTCTCCGGGCGAGCCGAAAATGGGTCAGCCCAAACTTCGTTCAGCGAGGCCTGTCCGCAGGCGCGGTGCCCTGTTTCGGGAGTCTGATGCGCACATAGATTGCTGTTCGTCCTGCTTGCTGTAACAATTTGGTGCATGCCAGCGGCACATTTTGCGATGATGGCGAAGCCTCGGGGGCTGCATCCGGGAGGAGTCGGTCGATCTACCCGGATACAGGCTTGAGACCCGCTTGGGAGAGGACATGAAAATTCACGGCACCTTGAGCAAATGGAATGACGATAGAGGCTTCGGCTTCATTACCCCAGCCGAGGGTGGGGCAGAAGTTTTCGTGCATGTTTCAGCCTTTCCACGCGACGGACAACGACCGCAGGTGGGCGAAACGCTTGGCTTCGAGGTTGAGACGGGCCCCGATGGGCGCAAGCGCGCTATTGCGCTGACCCGGCCGCAGCAGGGGTCGCGCGCCCGGCCCGCGCCCAGACCCCCACGAGCGCGGCCGCGGCGCAGTCTGTTGGGGCGTATGCTGCCGCTGGTGGTGATCGTTGCGCTCGTGTTTGGCTACGAGCGCTTCTCGGGCCAGTTCATGGACTGGACCAGTCAGGTCCCTGCGGACGTGTTGACAACACGCATCCCCGCCGTTGAATCGCCGCCTGCGACGACCTATCGTTGTGACGGCCGCACCCATTGTTCGCAGATGACCTCCTGCGAGGAGGCGACCTACTTTCTGAGAAACTGTCCGGGTACCAAGATGGACGGCGGGGACCGCGATGGCGTGCCATGTGAAGAGCAATGGTGCGGACACAATTGATCGGGCAATGCCCTTCCGAACTTATGCCGCACGTGATGTCTGGTTCTGACATCAGCTATCCCGGCAACGGAATGAACTCGACCTCATCTCCTGGCACCCTTGGAAAGCGCCCCTCGCGCCAGTCGATTTTGGCCTGCTCGATGCGTTCCTTGCGGCTGGAGACGAAGTTCCAGTCGATGAAGCGCTTGCCGATGGGTTCGCCGCCGATGATCGCAATGCGGGATTCTTCGGTGGCCTCGACGACTACACCGGGCTGCTGGGTGACAATTGCCAGTGCATGTTCGGGGATGGCCACGTCATGCGCCTTGAGTGCACCCTGCGCAACATAGACCGCACGTTCGGCGGCGTTGGGCAGCAGTAGCTTCTGCCCGGCTTTAAGGTGGGCTTCGACGTACAGGGTGTTGGCGAAGATGCGCACCGGCGAGCTCGCACCATAGGCGCTGCCCATCATTACCCGCACCGGCACGCCGTCGATTTCAAGCGCTGGGATGTCTGCCGCGGGGTAGTGATGAAAGGCGGGTTCGACCTCTTCGTCAGCCTCGGGCAGGGCCAGCCATAGCTGCAGGCCATGCAGGCGGTGGGGCACGGCGGTGTGTTCCGGGCGCTCGCGCTCGGAATGG
>JAEUNS010000342.1 GCA_016790005.1 Zoogloeaceae bacterium | reverse complement strand
GAAGGTGGGTACGGTTTCACTCGACGGCTTCTGGATCGCATTCTCCAAGGTACATCCCGATGGAGAAAGGTATTCGCAGACTTTCGAAACCGGTTTGCAAGCGCTGCGCGCCAGCGGGCGTTACGCCGAACTCGAAGCAGCGTTCAGAAAGAGCCTTGGGCTATAGATCGACCCCGGCCATGAATCAGCTTCATTTGCCGGCTGTAGGCGGGGGCTCCAACGGCGCTTCGGCAATCAGCACGCGCGGTACCCGCAGCCTAAAACACACGCCCTCGCCCACGGCAGACTCAAAACTGAGCTGACCCCGCAACTTGCGGGTGACCAGGTTGTACACGATATTCAGCCCAAGGCCTGAACCGCCCTGCCCACGCTTCGATGTGTAGAAGGGCTCGAAAATCTTCTGATGCAACTCGGCAGGCACGCCCAGGCCATTGTCACGATACTCAAGCTCGACATTGTCGCCATCGCCCGAAACAACGATCGTGATCTCGGGCTTGGCAATACTACCGCCGAAGGCATGGCGAACACTGTTGACCACCAGATTGGAAACCACCTGAGTCAACACCCCGGGAAGACTTTTCATGACCAGGTCGTCCGGGCAGATGAGCTTTGGCTCAACCTGCACGCGCCGAGTTTCCGGGTGAAGGCTCGCGATAAGCGCCGCCAGGGTGCTGCGCACCCCGAACTCGCAGCGCGCCTCGGATATCTGATCGACCGCGGTCTTCTTGAAGTCACTGATCAGGCGTGCCGCCCGATCTATATTGTTTACCAACATCACATTGCCATCGAGCGCATGCCCGACCAGCTTCTCGAAGCTGGCGCTAGTCAGGGTCTTGGCCTCGAACTGGCGTTTGAGCTCGG
This sequence comes from Zoogloeaceae bacterium, assembly GCA_016790005.1. Lineage (GTDB taxonomy): Bacteria > Pseudomonadota > Gammaproteobacteria > Burkholderiales > Rhodocyclaceae > UBA2357. The sequence goes on along the minus strand of JAEUNS010000342.1, from coordinate 17,558 downwards.
CCAGCGTTTCGGACAGCACCGATGCAGCCGTGACGGCAATGCCCAGTGGCGTATTCACCTCATGGGCCACGCCTGCAACCAAGCCGCCCAGTGCCGCCATCTTTTCGGACTGGATAAGATGGTCCTTGGCCGCCTCGAGCTCGGCCAGGCTCTCGGACAGCTCGCGCGTTCGCGCCGACACCGTGTCCTCCAGTCCTTCCGAGTAGATCTTGAGTTGGGCTTCGGCGCCCCGCAACTGGACGAGCATGCTGTCGATCGACTCGAAATGCTGATTGGTCAGACGAACAAGCAGACCGATTTCACTATTCGAATGACCATCGGGCTCGGTCAGCCGGGCCTTTTCGGGTGTGTCGCCAACCCGCTCGATCGAGCGGATGACACTGGTGAGCGGCTTGGTCACCAGCAGGTAGAAGATCAGGAGCGACAAACCGGTCAGCATCAGTGCAAACAGCAGACTTGCGGCCATCGTCACGACCGTACGCTCGAGGAAGACCTGCCCATAGGCATGGGTGTCGAGTTCGATCTCGAGCGTGCCGATGTTATCGACGACAATCGGCAGCGGCGCTTTCAGCGTCCACGCGTAAGAGCGGGTGCGGTTAAGCAGAAAGTCATTGATCCTGCGATCTTCGATGCTCGCCAGCGGGCGCTGCTGCTCGGCAAAAACAGTGCCGTTCTCCAGAACAATGCGTGCGCCGGACACCGAGGGCTGGCTCAGCACACCCTGCAATAGCTCGGTGGCCCGCGCAGCATCCAGGCTGAAAACGATTGCCGAGGCTGGCGCGAGAATGATGCTGACCAGAGCAGCCATATCGTGGTCGGGCTGGCGGGTCACCCGCTTGAAATCGAGTGCGATCTGAATTGCACTAATCAACAGCCCCAGCACCAGAGCGGCAAGCAGCGTGATTCTGAGCAGCCGAGACGAGAGCGTGCGCGCTACGCCATGATGCATCGCCGCGCTGTCAGCCGTCATGCTCATCATCCGGGAACTGCCGCCTTATCGCGAGAAACTCCGAGGCGTTGTGCAACAGCAGGTCGGTCAACACGGGGTCGAAATGCCGGCCACGCTCATTTCGAATAACTTCGATCACTTGTTCTTCAGGGTAAGCCTGTTTGTAACTGCGTCGCGAACCGAGCGCATCGAAAACATCTGCAAGCGCAGTGATTCGACCGCTGATCGGAATCTGCTCGCCGACAAGGCCATTCGGGTAGCCCGCGCCGTCCCAACGTTCATGATGATGAGCGGCAATCTCGGCCCCCTTGCGTATGATCGCCCTTTGCGATCCGCTCAATATCTGCACGCCATGCTCGACATGGCGCTTCATGATCTCCCATTCGGCAGCGTCAAGCGAACCTGATTTATGCAGGATCGCATCCGGGATGGCCACCTTGCCGACATCGTGGAGCGGTGAGGCGAGCTTTATGAGCTCGGTCTCAATGTCGGACAAGCCGGCCAACTGCGCCAGGCGCTCACTGATGATCGAAACCCTTTTCACATGCGCGCCGGTCTCGCGGCTGCGGGCCTCAACTGCACCCGCCAGCAGATACACCAACTCACGCGAAGTTGCCTGAATGTCTTCCATCAAACTGATGTTCTGGAAGGTGATCGCGACATTGTGGGTAAACATCTCGAGCAGTTGCTCGTCAAAACTGTTCAGCGGCTCGACATGGGTGACATAAAGTAGGTTGACACTGCCATTCGCCCCCCCAAGATACAGCACGAACGCATCATCGAAATGCGCCGACGCCTTGGAAGCCAGCACCGACTTGAAGCGCCCCACGACCTCCTCGGGCAGGGACTCGAACGTGGGACCGACCTCGAAGCGAACGAAACGCCCGGTAGCCGCCAGGGTTCGGGCGCACTGCGCATCACCCCCCTCGCCGGGCAAAACCAGGCAGTAGACCGCAGAGTCGCCGAGGTAAAGAAGCGAGGTCAGTTGTTCGAGAACGGTCGAGGCGAATACATTGAGGGTTGCAGCACTTTGTACTTTGGGCACCGCATTGAGCACCTTGCTCAAGCCACCACGTTGGGTATCGATCAGGCACAGGTCCCTGTAAGACCGCAGCATCGAATAGAGCAGCGTGCGCAGCTTCTGAGTCGTGAGATCGGTTTTTTCCTTGTAATCGTCGATGTCGTAATCGCGAATCACGCGGTCTTCCGGCGCCTGCCCTGCCTGCCCGGTGCGCAGCACCAACCGGGTACGATGATTTGCGCATTCTTCGCGCAGATATCGCACAAGGTCGAGGCCGGCATGCTCGGTTTCCATCACCACATCGACAATCGCCAGGGCGATGTCATCGCGTGACCCGAAGATGCTTCTGGCCTCGGCCGCCGAGTAAGCCGACAGCAACTCCAGCGGACGCTTGTGAAACTCGAACCCGCGCAGTGCCATGCGGGTTACATCGTGCACCTCGGGTTCGTCATCGACCAGCAGTACGCACCACGCCTCGACCACCAGTTCGGATTGATCTGTAGGCGTCTGGGGCGCTTCATCGGCAAAGAAATCCATGTGGCCATTCTCCCGAAAACAAGAGGTCAAAAAGCGTCACGGGTCCATCGACCACTCGCTGCGCCAAACCAACCTGAGTAGTGAACCGACATGCCGGTAGCCGGCGGGACGGATCGCCATGTTCACACAAAATTGCGCCCTTTAACCACCACAATCTAGCGCTCGATAGCGCGCCAGCGCACATTGCGACTGCTTGGAACTGCGGACCACCCGTCTCGCTTTGTCGTGGCCTTCGGCAGGCGGCATAATCGGCTGCACTGCTCGCACCATGCCCTCGAGACTCCCAAGCCCCGGTAACATGCACTCCTCTACCTCTAACCTGTCCGAATATGTGGGCCGCTTCGCCCCCTCGCCCACCGGCCCATTGCATTTCGGCTCGCTCGTAACCGCCGTGGGCAGCTATCTGGATGCACGCAGCCGCGGCGGGCGGTGGCTCTTGCGCGTGGATGACCTAGACCAGGCGCGCAACGTGGTGGGCGCGGCAGATGGCATTCTCGCTACACTGGAGAAGTTCGGGTTTGAATGGAACGGCGAGGCCATTAGGCAAAGCGCTCGGCTGCCCCGTTATGGCGAAATGCTCGATCGGCTCAGAGCGATGCAGGCGGTTTTCCCCTGCAGTTGTTCGCGTCGAGAATTGGCCGACTCGGCCCTGGCCCGCGACGGCGCGCGCCTATACCCCGGAACCTGTCGCGACGGACCGAATCAGGTTCGCCCGGCTTACGCCTGGCGCATCCGTACTGCCGGTTCGATCAATTTCGCTGACCTGATTCAGGGGCCGCAGCATGAAAATCTTGAACTCGAAGTGGGTGATTTTGTCGTTCGGCGTGCTGACGGGCAGTTCGCCTATCAGCTGGCCGTCGTCGTCGACGATCACGATGCCGGCGTCACTCATGTGGTTCGTGGCGCCGATCTACTGCATTCGACCGGCCGCCAAATCTACCTACAGCGCCTGTTCGGGTTCTCGACGCCTGTCTATGCGCATCTGCCGGTAGTCGTGAACGAAGCCGGTGAGAAGCTTTCGAAACAAACGCATGCGCCAGCCATCGACTCGACCCGGCCTACGCGCGCCCTCGTCGATGCGCTGCGCTTTCTCGGGCAACGCCCCCCGACCGAAATCGCCGAAGCGCCGGTCGAATTACTATGGCAATGGGCCATTGCAAACTGGACGCTCGACCGAGTGCCGCATGCGCTCCAGGTCAGGGACGAGCTCCGCTAGCTTGCAGCCCAGCCTCATCGCCGCGCAACAAACCTCAGTGCCGCCCGCCAAAGCCGGCTATTCCGATTGCTGCCCGAACAAACTGATAGGCGATCCAGCTCGCCAGCCGCCGGGTGAGAGGCAGACGCCGCAATGAGTCCAGATGGTGCTCTTCGGCCCCCTCGAGCATCGCAAGTGCGAGACTTGCGCGCAACTGGGTCGCAAAGGGTTCATCCTCGACCATGACGTTGGCTTCGCGCGCAAGCAGCAGACTGAACGGATCGATGTTGCTGGAGCCGACCGTTGCCCAGCGAGAATCGACAACAGCAACCTTGGCATGCAGGATTCCCTGTCCGTATTCGAACAACCTGACCCCGCAAGACAAAAAATAGGGGTAAAGCGCGCGACTCGCATACGCGAGCACCGGATGGTCGGACAAGCCCTGCAGGATGAGTATCACGCGCACACCACGCCGCGCCGCATCGGTAAGCGCCTGACGAAATTGCCGCCCGGGAAAGAAATACGCCGATGCAATCACGATCTCCGACTGTGCACCCGCTATCGCGTCAAGATACGCGTCCTCGATGTCGCGCCGGTGGCGCAGGTTGTCGCGAATCAGGAAAGCGGCACGAACCGGGCCCGCTACCGGCTGTACGGGGCCGGATCTGGGGACCGGCGATGGCTCCCGCCTGCGCCGCAGACTCGCCCATGACACCAGCCACCATAAGCGTCTGGCTGATGCCACAATTTCCCGGACCAATGGCCCCTGAACCTGAACGGCATAGTCATGGCGAGGATGGGGTGGTCCATTCGGCAAGATGTCGTCTACGATATTGATACCCCCGACAAAGGCCAACTGCGCATCAACGACACAGACCTTGCGATGCAGCCTGCGCAAGCGGTGGCGCCGCAGCGAGAACGCCCTGATCTCGCGACGATAGACCAGCACCTGCACCCCTGCCGACACCAGTTCGGACATGAGCGTCGCGACGAAGCTGCGCCCGCCGAAGCCATCGACCAGCACATGCACCCTGACGCCGCGGCGAGCGGCATCGCATAGCGCATTTGCAACGCGGCGCCCGGTATGGTCATTTTCAAAGATGTAGCTTTCGAGGTGGATCTCTTCCAGCGCACTTTCAATTGCCCGCAACAGCGCAGAGAAAAACATGCTGCCACCTTCGAGCAGAACCACGCTGTTGCCAGGGACAAAACCATTCACCCGTCAGGCTCCAGCTCGGCCGTCAAGGCGGCATGATCCGAGATCTGTGCCCACAGCGGGCCACAATGCACCTCGGCGCGAACCACCCGGAAGTGACGGACGTAGATTCGATCCAGACTGAGCACCGGCCGCTGCGACGGAAAGCTCCGCGCCGGACGACCACCATTGCTCACATGAAACGCCTCGCTCAGCCCGAGTCGGCGCGCGAGCACTTGCTCGGCCCGATTGCGCCAGTCATTGAAATCGCCGGCGATGATCAACGCAGAGGCCTGCGGCACGAGCTGCTCCATCCGACCAGCCAGCGCTTCCATCTGGCGCTTGCGGCTACCCGCCATCAACCCCAGGTGAACGCATACACAGTGTAGCGACGCGAGTCCCGGCACCGCGATTTCGCAGTGCAACAAGCCGCGACGCTCGAAGCGGTGATCGGAAACATCGAGGTTGTGCGATGAGACGATCGGAAAACGGCTCAGAATTGCGTTTCCGTGATGGCCATGTTGATAGACCGCATTCTGGCCGTAGGCCGTTTGCCCCCAGACCTCTTCAGCGAGAAACTCGTGCTGGGGCGCGCCCGGCCAGTCTGCATGCCTGACCTGGTGGCCCGCATGCAGGCCTTGCACCTCCTGCAGAAAGACCAGATCGACTTCGAGACTGCGCAAGCGCTCCCGCAGTTCGTGAATCACCATGCGGCGATTGAACTGCGAGAACCCCTTGTGAATGTTATAGGTGCAGATCCGCAGTCGTTTCATTGCCAGGGCATTCAAGGTCCGGGGCGATCAGGCAATCTCGGTGCTCACGAGATGGCAAGCATTCTGTCGAGTGCGACCTTTGCCAACAGCGCATCATGCTCGGGCACCTCGATGCGATTGACGATGTTGCCGTCGGCAAGGTTTTCGAGCGTCCAAGCCAGATGCTGCGGGTCGATGCGCTGCATCGTCGAACACATGCACACGGTCGGCGCCATGAACTGAACGATCTTGCCCTGTGGCTTGACCTCCTCGGCAAGGCGACTGACGAGGTTGAGTTCGGTGCCCACGAGCCAGCGCGTATTCGGAGCCCCGGCCTTGATCGTATTGATGATGTATTCGGTCGAACCGACGAAGTCGGAATTCAGGCAGACATCCAGGCTGCTCTCGGGATGCGAAATGACGAGGCCTTCGGGATGCTGCATGCGCCAACGGCGAATATGGCTCTCCTGGAACATCTGGTGTACCGAGCAATGCCCCTTCCAGAGCAGCACCTTGGCCTTGCGGATCTGCTCGACGCTGAGGCCGCCGAACTCCTGATCGGGGTCCCACACCACCATCTCGTCCAGCGCAATGCCCTTCTTGTAGCCGGTCCAGCGCCCCAGATGCTGATCGGGAAAGAACAAGACCTTCTCACGCTGCGCGAACGCCCAGTCGAGAATGGTCGGTGCATTGGTCGAGGTGCACACAATGCCCCCGTGCTCACCGCAAAAAGCCTTGAGATCGGCCGCCGAGTTGATGTAGGTGACCGGGGTGATCAACTGATCGGGATTGCCCAACACCTCGGTCAGCTCACGCCAGCAACGCGTCACCTTGGCCAGATTGGCCATGTCGGCCATCGAACAGCCTGCAGCGAGATCCGGCAGGATCGCAATCTGCGAGGGTTTGGACATGATGTCGGCCACCTCGGCCATGAAATGCACACCGCAAAAAACGATGTACTCGGCATCCGTTTGCGACGCCAGCCGGGCCAGCTTGAGCGAGTCGCCGGTCAGGTCGGCATGGCGGTAGACGTCCGCACGCTGATAATGATGGCACAGCAGAACCGCGCGATTGCCGAGTCGCGCGCGCGCTGCCTCAATGCGCAACTGCGCCTCGTCGTCCTGCAGGACATTGAACCGATCGAAGCTGATGGTAGCGACTTGCATGTTTGTGGAGATCTCCGAAATGGCTTGATGCTCGGACTCGAACGAACGAGTTTCGTTGTAATAGCTCAACCCTGAACCCAAGGCAGGCCAGCATGGCGCCAGCCACCTATGCGGTTTCTGTGGCCACTGGCATCCTTGTCGCCCTCGAAGCCTTCAAGCACATTGAAAGCTTCGAGATAGCCCGCCTCGAGTGCGGCCCGCGCCGCCATGTCGGAACGGGCGCCCGAGCGGCACACGAACATCACCAGCGACTCCGGGTCAACCTCGCGTTTGAGCTGGGCCGTGAACCCCGGATTGGGCTTGTTGCCCGGATAGCTCATCCACTCGATCTCGATCGCCCCAGGGATACGGCCAACCCAATCCCACTCGGCGCGGGTGCGCACATCCACCAGGCGCGCACCCGGCGCAAGCTGCCACACCTCGTTCGCCTCGGCCGGCGTCAACGCCCCCGCATAAGGCAGGGACAGCCCGCGAGCACGCGTATGAGCCAGGTTGAGTAGATCGGTCAACGTTCCCATGGCCGGCATCCGGTTAGAATCAGAACTCGAAGTATATAACCAACCATAGCCAATGACCCGCCCCGCGCCCAACCGAACACCGCCCCCCGATGCGCCCACTCGTGCGCGCGGGGTGCGCAATGCGACGCTCGTCGCGATTTCGACCAACGCCCTGCTGTCAATCGCCCAACTGCTCATAGGCGTGTTTGCGAATGCCTTTAGTCTGGTGGCTGACGCAGTGCATACGCTCTCTGATCTCGTCACCGACATCATGGTGCTTCTTGCCGGTCGCCAGGGCGCCGAACCGGCTGACCGCAACCACCCTTACGGTCATGGCCGCATCGAAACCGCCACCACCATGCTGCTCGGAATCGTGCTGGTCGGGGTCGGAATGGGCTTCCTGTGGAGTTCCGGGGTACGCCTTCAGCACATGGATGAATCACTGCCACTTCATCCGGCTGCACTGTACATGGCGATCACCACCCTGTTCGCCAAGGAGGCCTTGTTCCGGTTTTCGCTGGCTGCAAGCAAACGCTTGCAGGCACCGATGCTTGAGGCAAACGCCTGGCATGCACGCTCGGACGCGGCCTCGTCGCTGGTCGTGGCGGTGGGTATTGGCGGCGGACTGGCCGGATACCCGTTTCTCGAACCCCTGGCCGCGGCAGTGGTCGGGTTTCTGATCGTGAGCATGGGCGCAAAGCTCACTTGGAAGGCCCTGCGCGAACTGATCGACACTGGAATGTCCGACGCCGAACTGGCGGCTCTGAGCAACACCATCCATGCGACACCCGGCGTGGTCGATATGCACGATCTCAGGACGCGCCGGATGGCCAACCGTGTCTTGTGTGATACCCATATCCTGGTCGACCCGCGCATCACCGTTTCCGAAGGTCACCGGATCTCGGATACCGTTTACACCCGAATACGCGAGGCACATCCTGAGGTACGCGAGGTGCTGGTGCATATCGACGCAGAAGAAGATGGCGAACTCCAGGGTGTGCCACCCGGCCCGCCGGCCACCCGCGACGAGATCGAGCGCTTGGTGGGCGAACTGCTGGGTGACGATGCGCCACTACTCCAACGCATACAGATTCACTATCTCGGACAGCGGGTCGAAATCGAGATTGTGCTGGGCCCGGGCGCATGGCACCGAATCGACGCGAGCGCACTGAAAAGTCGCATGGACACCCTGCTCGCAACGCGTCCCGATCTGCGGAGCATCCGTATCTTTGGCGATATTGCACCACTTTAGTGCCATACCCCAGCGATGCGCACCATATTGGCGCACAATCGCTCGGCACCATGCACGCCCAGACGGACGAGGTCGTCACGACCACGTTCGTAAAACCCACTTTCGCACCACCCTTGATTCGCTGCGAGGGACGAACTCATCGCTCGAGCAGGTCCGGCGCGCTTGTGGCACAATTTTCCGTCCTCATTCACGGCATGGCACGAATGCTGCTAGAGCCGGACAACGGAAGTTTTACCGTCAATCGCTATCGCCTCATCATCAGGAGTGAATATGAACGCTCAAGAAGTAATGAAGTTGATCAAGGAAAACGAAGTCCGCTTCATTGACCTGCGCTTTACCGATACCCGCGGCAAGGAACAGCACGTCGGCCTGCCGGTGTCCGCCTTCGAAGAAGATCACTTCGAACACGGCCACCCTTTCGACGGCTCCTCGATCGCTGGCTGGAAAGGCATCCAGGCTTCCGACATGATCCTGCTGCCGGAGCCCAGCTCGGCCTATATCGACCCGTTCTTCGACGAAACCACCCTGGTGCTGACCTGCGACGTGATCGAGCCGTCCGACGGCAAGGGTTACGACCGCGACCCGCGTTCGATCGCCAAGCGCGCCGAGGCCTATCTGAAGAGCACCGGCATCGGTGACACCGCCTTCTTCGGCCCGGAACCCGAATTCTTCATCTTCGACGCGGTCGAGTGGTCGGTCGATATGTCGGGCGTCTACAGCAAGATCATCTCTGAAGAAGCCGCCTGGTCCACCGCCGACAAGTTCGAGGGTGGCAACACCGGTCACCGTCCGCGGGTGAAGGGTGGCTACTTCCCGGTTCCCCCGGTCGACAGCCTCAACGACATTCGCGCCGCCATGTGTCTGGCGCTCGAAGCGGCCGGCGTACCGGTCGAAGTGCATCACCACGAAGTTGCAAACGCCGGCCAGTGCGAGATCGGCACCAAGTTCAGCACACTGACCCAGCGTGCCGACTGGACCCAGGTCCTGAAGTACATCGTACACAACGTTTCGCACCAGTACGGCAAGACCGCCACCTTCATGCCCAAGCCGATCGTGGGCGACAACGGCTCCGGCATGCACGTTCACCAGTCGATCTGGAAGGATGGCCAAAACCTGTTCGCGGGCAATGGCTACGCGGGCCTGTCTGAAATGGCGCTGTATTACATCGGCGGCATCATCAAGCATGCGCGCGCACTCAACGCGATCACCAACCCGGGCACCAACTCGTACAAGCGCCTGGTCCCGCACTACGAAGCACCGACCAAGCTGGCCTACTCGGCACGCAACCGCTCGGCGTCGATCCGTATTCCTTACGTCGCCAACCCGAAGGGTCGTCGTATCGAAGCGCGTTTCCCGGACCCCCTGGCCAACCCGTATCTGTGCTTTGCGGCACTGATGATGGCAGGCCTCGACGGCATCCAAAACAAGATCCACCCGGGAGATCCGGCCGACAAGAACCTATACGACCTGCCGCCGGAAGAAGACGCACTGATCCCGACGGTGTGCACCAGCCTCGAACAGGCTCTCGATTACCTGGACAAGGATCGCGAGTTCCTGACCCGCGGCGGCGTGTTCTCGAGTGACTTCATCGATGCCTACATCGCGCTGAAGATGGAAGAAGTTGATCGCATGCGGATCACGACCCACCCGGTCGAGTTCGATATGTACTACAGCCTGTAATCCTTCAAGGGCTTGCAGCGTTAAAAAGGGACGGGCATTGCCCGTCCCTTTTTTATGGGTTCTAATCGGGGGCGGGCCAAACGCGATTCATTAGATTTTCTCATCCATCGGGACGCAAACCTGTCATGAGGCTTCACAATTCAGCGGCATTTCTGGTCGCCCTCCTGGTAAGCACCCCAGCATGGTCGGTCGTGTTCAAATGCACCGATGCAGACGGGCGGGTGACCTACACGAACGACAAGTCCATCGGCCGCGACTGCAAGGCGATCAGCACCGACCAACCCGTCTCCTCGATCCCCGCCCCCCCCAGGCGCCCCGCGCCCGCGGCGACACCCCAAACCCCCTCGAGCGCAGGCTTTCCTAGCGTGCCAGCGGACACTCAACGTGCACGCGATGCCGACAGGCGCCAGATCCTCGAAAGCGAACTGGCCGCCGAAGAACGCGCACTGGCCGACGCCCAGGCCGCACTGGCCGAGCAGGAGTCGATCAGGACAGGCGACGAGCGCAACTTTCAGCGCGTTCTCGATCGTCTCCAGCCTTTCAAGGACAAGGTCGAGCTGCATCAGAGGAACGTCGAGGCATTGAGACGGGAGATGCGCTCCCTGCGTTAATGTGAAAGTCGCTCATGCGACTCCCCAGTCTGGCGCGGTTATTGCTAAATCGAGGCAAACCACCAGATACACGAGCATGACCAAAACCCCCAATACTCACCTGAGCAGCGGACCCTTTGCCGGGCTGGACCTGCTGTCATCGGCGGTGGTGCTGATCGACGAGGCATTCACCATCCGCTACCTCAATGCGGGGGCCGAAAACCTGTTCGCCATCAGTCACAAAAAGCTCGTAGGCATGCCCCTGAAGCGCCTGCTTGGCGACTCCCACGGGCTTGAGCCCGCGCTGCGCAACACCCTCAAGACCCACTGGAGCTATACCGGCCAGGATCTGCGCATCATCCGCGCCAATGCCGACCCGCTCCATCTCGATTGCACCGTCAGTCCGGCCGACGCCGTCGGGGTTTGCCTGTTGCTCGAATTCAGGCTGATCGATGCACAACTGCGGGTCGCACGCGAGGAGCAACTGCTTCAGCAGCAACAGGCCAACCGCGAACTCATCCGCAATCTCGCGCACGAGATCAAGAATCCCCTGGGCGGAATTCGCGGCTCTGCCCAGTTGCTCGAACGGGAGTTGAGCGATCCGCAATTGCGGGAATACACCGAAGTGATCATTGCGGAGGCGGATCGACTCCAGGATCTCATGAATCGCATGCTCAGTTCGCACTGCATGATGCGCCCGGCCCCCCTCAATATTCACGACGTGCTCGAGCGCGTCCGCCGACTGGTTCTCGCCGAGTTTCCGGATGTGCAAATCACCCGCGACTTTGACACCAGCCTGCCCGACCTCACCGCGGATCGAGAGCAACTGATCCAGGCCATTCTGAACATCACCCGCAACGCTGCGCAGGCGCTGCAGGGCCATGGCAACATCAGACTGCGCACCCGGGTTGCGAGGCAGGTCACGCTGGCAAAGCGTCGATTCAAACTGGCACTGGAATTGCAAGTGATCGACAACGGCCCCGGTATTCCGGAGGAGATTCGCGACACGATCTTCTATCCGCTGGTCACGGGGCGGGAAGGTGGAAGCGGTCTGGGCCTGTCCCTTGCCCAGAGTTTCATTGAGCAGCACCACGGAATGATCGAGGTCGACAGTCATGCCGGCGACACCTGCTTCACCATTCTGCTGCCTATTTCCGACCGTGCCTGAGGCCGGCGAGGCCTTTGACTCCTCGTCCTGGCGCACCTCGACCATGCGCCGCACCAATATAGTGCATAAAAAATGAATACTGTCTGGATTGTTGATGATGATCGCTCGATTCGCTGGGTACTCGAAAAGGCACTGAGCCGCGAAGATATTCCTCACGAGAGCTTTTCATCGGCCAATGAGGCCCTTGAGGCGCTCGAGTCGACGGCCACGCCCCCCAAGGTGCTGGTGTCCGACATCCGGATGCCGGGCGAGTCCGGCCTGGACCTGCTGAAACGCGTCAAGGCCTTACACCCCGATCTGCCGGTCATCATCATGACCGCGTATTCGGACCTCGACAGTGCGGTGTCGGCGTTTCAAGGTGGCGCCTTCGAGTATCTGCCCAAGCCCTTCGACGTGGATCAGGCTATTGCACTTGTGCGCCGGGCCCTCGAACAGAGCACTCACCGCGACGGGGTCGAGGCCGAGACGTCGGTCGCGCCCGAAATTCTCGGCCAGGCGCAATCGATGCAGGAGGTTTTCCGAGCGATCGGCAGGCTCTCGCAGTCGCACGCAACCGTATTGATCAATGGCGAGTCCGGTAGCGGCAAGGAACTCGTGGCACGAGCCCTGCATCGTCACAGTCCGCGCAAGGACGCGCCATTCATCGCGATCAACACTGCGGCGATACCGCGCGACCTGCTGGAGTCCGAATTATTCGGCCACGAGCGCGGTGCGTTCACTGGCGCAGCGGCGCTACGCCGCGGACGCTTCGAGCAGGCGGACGGTGGAACCTTGTTTCTGGACGAGATTGGCGACATGCCGGCCGAACTTCAGACCCGATTGCTCAGGGTGTTGTCGGACGGGCATTTCTATCGGGTAGGCGGGCAGCAACCCATTCGAGCCAATGTTCGGGTCATCGCCGCAACCCATCAGGATCTCGAAGAACGGGTCCGGAACGGATTGTTCCGCGAAGACCTGTTCCATCGTCTCAACGTGATCCGCTTGCGCCTGCCACCGATGCGCGAACGCAGGGAAGACATCCCGATCCTGGTGCGCCATTTCCTGCAGAAGAGCGCGCACGATCTCGGCGTGGAAGCCAAGCGCATCTCCGAATCGGCGATAAAGTATCTCCAGGGCCAGCCCTTCCCGGGCAATGTCAGGCAACTCGAGAACCTCTGCCACTGGCTCACCGTCATGGCACCGGGGCAGGTCGTCGAGGTGGCCGACCTGCCGCCCGAGCTGCGCGAACAATCAAGCACAGCGGTCGCATCGAACTGGATGGACACCCTGGGGGACGAGGCCGACCGGCTTATCGCCACTTCACCTGGCTCGGTATTCGAAGCCCTCAGCCAGGATTTCGAGCGCACCCTGATACGCCGGGCCCTGGCCTCGACGGGTGGGCGGCGGATAGAAGCGGCGCAGTTGCTGGGAATCGGTCGAAACACGATCACCCGCAAGATCCAGGAACTGGGCATTGATGACGGCAAGGGGCACGCATCCGAGCTGGACAACGCCGCCTGACTAACGAAGCGGCTTCGTCCAGGTTCAAGTGCAATCTGTCGAGCAAGACTACTAGACGACGGGGCAATCGCGGATAATGTCGGTTTTGCTCAGGTGGAGTCCGCTTGAATCAGGTTCACAAACCCACCCCGCTGACCGTCACGGAAATCGATGCCGCGTTGGGCGCACTTGCGCCCCGGTTTGCGCTGCGCGCGGTAGCCGAATGCGCGTCGACTAACAGCCTGCTCGTAGACGAATGCCCTGTCGACGATGGCCGTGTCCATGTAGTGCTTGCCGAGCATCAGACGGCAGGGCGCGGTCGCCGCGGCAAGGCCTGGGTGTCATGGCCCGGCAGCAGCCTGACTTTCTCGTCGCTCTGGCGCTTCCCTGCGGGCGCACCGGTTCCTGCGGGCTTGTCGCTGGTTGCTGGCATAGCACTAGCACTTGCGCTGGAAAAACTCGGCACGGTCGGTGTGCAGCTCAAGTGGCCCAATGACGTGTTGTTGCTCGGGCACAAGGTCGCGGGCATTCTTGTAGAGCTGTTGCCCGGGCGAAACGGCACACCGGCGGCGGTGATTGGCATCGGCTTGAACATGGCGGTTCCCGCAGGTGAGCAGATTACCGACCAGGCCGGGGTCACCGATCTGGCGAGCCATCTTCGCCAACTGCCCGACCGTAACCAGCTCGCAGCGCTGCTACTGGGTGAATTGCACAATCTGCTGGAGACCTATGCGAGTGCAGGCTTCCCGGCGCTGCGTGGCGCCTGGCAGCAACGCAACGCCTTTGCCGAGCTTCCGGTACGCATCAGCGGCGAATCGGTCGATCTCGAAGGAATCTGCACAGGTGTCGACGACGACGGCGCCTTGCTGTTGCGCACCGACAGCGGCATCGTCCGCATCCTCTCCGGCGAGGTGTCCTTGAGGCCGCTGCCATGAAGCTGCTGCTCGATGTCGGCAACTCGCGGATCAAATGGGGCATATTTGATAACAGCCAGTGGCTTGCAGAGGGTGTCATGGCCACCAGCGAGGCGGGCAGGCTCGCCGGTATATGCGCGCCTATCGACGACATCGACGCGATCGTTGGTGCCAATGTGGCCGGACAAGACTTGTCGCGGCTCATCGACTCGACACTGTCGGAACGCGGGAAACCCCGCTGGATAAAGAGCTCAAAGGCCTGCTGCGGGGTCGTGAATCTCTACGACAATCCAGCACAACTTGGTGTCGACCGCTGGGCTGCATTGATTGCGGCACGATCGCTTCGCGACGCAGCCTGCTTGGTCGTCACCGCCGGTACCGCGACCACTGCCGATGTTCTCGATCAGCACGGTGTTTTCCAGGGTGGCTTGATTTTTCCGGGCGATGCACTCATGCGCAGCGCACTTGCCGAACGGACCGCACAGCTGCCCCTCGCAAACGGCTCATTTGTCGCCACCCCGCGCAACACCGCCGATGCGATTGCTTCGGGTTGCCTCAATGCCCAGCTTGGAGCGGTGGAGCGCATGTTCGAACTGATTGCCGACCGCCCGTCAGCGATTTGTCTGCTGAATGGTGGCGGAGCGGCCAGTCTTGAGAAGCGGCTGAGAATTCCCACCCTGCGGGTGGACAACCTGGTGCTGAAAGGCTTGGCCATCATCGCCGCGGACAGCGACGACGAGCCGGGAAGCACCTCCGAATAGTCACCGCGGCGCAACATAGTTTTGAGGGCAGCCCGCATGCCGGTTACACGCTTCCTCCTTATCCTGCTGATATTGCTGAATCTGCTGGCACTGGCGGCAACCCGCGGATGGCTCGGGGAGTCAGTCCAGCGCGGCGAACCCGAGCGACTGACGAATCAGATCAACCCGCAGGCCATTACCCTGCGCCCACCCGAAGAACGACAGGATGCGCCTGTCGTCAGGCCGCCCACGATACCGCTCCAGCCAGAGCCGGAACCTGCGTCGACCGAGGTCGCCCCACCCCCTGCCGAGTCACCACATCCTCCCTCGCCTCCGGTTGCCGACATGGCTGCAGCCACGGTCGTTGCAGATGAAGCGGCTCCAGACACAAGCGTGGGCGTAAACGATGAGATCGCGCCCGTTCCGGAGGTGGAACCGGCACCCGTTTTTGCACCTTCACCAGCCGAATTGACATGCACTGTCTATCAGGGGCTGGGCGAACAACAGGCGGCAACGCTGGGGCGTTCGGCCGTGGCAATCCGGCCGCAGGTACAGGCCAATCAACGCATGACCGAGGCCGCAGGTAACTGGTGGGTACATATTCCAGCGCCTGCGAACCGCGGCGTGGCAGAAGACCGGGTTGCGACGCTGCGCGCATCAGGCATCAACGACCTGTTCATCGTGCGTGACGAAGGTCCGCACAAGAACGCCATTTCACTGGGCATATTCCGCACCGAGAACAGTGCGAAACAACACCTCTCCGACCTTCGGGCCCGCAGGGTCACCGATGCCCGCATTATTGCCCGCAAGCCCGCTGTTTTTGCGCTCGAACTGCGCGGCACAAGGCCGGACCTGGACGAGGTCACTGCGCGCCTGAAAGACAATCCCTACGGTGTGGTCGCACACGAGTGTTCGCCATGACGACCACAGGGCCGCTGATAATCGGCCTTACCGGGGGAATCGGCAGCGGCAAGAGTGCCGTCACGAATCGATTCGCAGCACAAGGCGCCAGCATTGTGGACACCGATGAAATTGCACATTCGCTCACGACACCGGGGGGCCTGGCAATCGAGCAGATTCGTGACACTTTCGGCGATGATGTGATCACGCCGGAAGGTGCGCTCGATCGCGATGCGATGCGGGAACACGTGTTCAAGGATCCCGACGCGCGGCGCAGGCTCGAGACTATCCTGCATCCGATGATCAGGAGGATCAGTGACGCTCTTTGCCAGGCAGCACCCGGCCCTTACGTCGTGCTCGCAGTGCCCCTGCTGGTCGAGTCGGCCAGTTACCGCGAGCGGGTGGACCGGGTATGTGTGGTCGACTGCCCGGTCGAGATGCAGGTCGAGCGGGTTCGCCTGCGCAATGGCCTGGATGTAGCACAGATCCGCGCGATCATCGCAACTCAGGCCTCGCGGGACGCCAGGCGCGCCATCGCTGACGACATCATCGACAACGCCGGTTCGCTAGAGGCTTTGCATGGTCAGGTTGACCACCTGCACGCGCACTACCTCGAGCGCGCGCGCTCCAAGGCTGCGGCTCAGACGAACATGCCCGGCAGTGCGCGGTGAGCGCCAGCGGATGCGTTTTTAGCCCCTGTGCTATCATCGGACGATGAAATTGCAGCAATCCCACTACCCGGGCACATCACGGTGATCAGCTACGAATACCCTCTGAATGAGCGCATTCGCACCCTGCTGCGCCTTGAAGACCTTTACCGCAAGCTCGGTCATTTTTCGGCGGGCGATACGCCGCTGGACCATCATGTGGCACTCATCTCGCTGTTCGAGATTCTAGACGTGGCGAGTCGCGCTGACCTAAAGGTCGATCTGATGCAGGAACTTGAGCGGCAGCGTCAGACGCTCATGTCGTTTCGCAACAATCCCGACATCTCGGTCGAGGCACTGTCCGGGGCGCTCTATGAAATCGAACAAGCCTCATCGTCGCTGCTGTCTATGGCCGGCAAGATCGGCCAATATCTAAGAGAGAACGAGTGGCTGATGGCAATCCGCAGCCGCGCGGCGATCCCGGGTGGAGTGTGCGAGTTCGACTTGCCGTCATACCATTTCTGGCTCAATCGTGAAGCCGCGGCACGGCGTGCGGACCTCGATGGATGGATTCATCCGATGATTCCGATACGCGATGGCATCACCATCGTGCTGCGACTCCTGCGCGCGAGCGGCCGCCCCGAAGAATGTGCCGCGCGCAATGGCGTGTATCAGCTGACGATGACCGGACGTACGGCACAGATGCTGAAACTCCGGGTACCCTCGAACGAAACCGTCGTGCCCGAAATCAGTGCCAACAAATACGCCCTCAATGTGCGCTTCATGTATCCCGAAACGGTCGCCCGGCCACGCCTGGCTGAGCGTGACATCGGGTTCGAGCTGACGTTCTGCACACTATGAGCGCCAGTTCCGTAA